>JANLID010000141.1 GCA_024654105.1 Gallionella sp.
TTATCGAGCAGTAGCAAGGGGTTGAACGATAGTCAAGGGTGGGCTATGCCCACCATGTCGGGCGGAGTCCGACCCACGTTGGTTCCGGCTCGTCCCGGCTCAGGGCGAACGGACTTAATCAGTGCTTCCCTATCAGTAACGTGCACAGGATGCGAGCGTCAAATGGTAGCCTCATGGCTGCGTTGTTTGCGCTGCGCCCGTCCCACAACATTTGTGGTTCAGATCAGTCAGGTTGCTTCTTATCGTTCCCATGCTCCGCGTGGGAACGATAGCCAATGTAATTTCTCAACCGGCTTCAGTTAAAAACGGGGGGTAGAACAAGTGGGTGTGAGAGAGCGATTCGAGAAAAATATTTGCGCTTAAATCAAGCTTCGCTTATAGTGCATCCAGTCTTGTTAGAATCCTTGTTGCGGCAACGGGTTAACGGGCAAATTGGAAGTTAATCTTAACGAGGCTGCGGCCTCGATTATTTAGGAGAGTGAAAATGAAACGACAATCTGGTTTTACACTAATCGAATTGATCATGGTGATCGTGATTCTGGGGATTCTGGCGGCGACTGCGTTGCCGAAGTTTGTGGATTTGAAGTCGGACGCCCTATCGGCAGCACTTAAAGGGGTTGTTGGTGCGATGAACTCTGCGGGTACAATTAACTACTCTGGACGGTTGATTTCCACTGCCCATGGCACGCAGATTACAACAGCAGCTAACTCCTGTTCCGCTAAAGTGGCGGCTATACTTGAGGGCGGTATCCCAACTGGCTACACAGTTACTGGTACCCCACCTACTTGTACCGTGAATCAAACAGATGGCGGTGCCACGTTAGCGGGGAGTGTTCCCATAACCACTCAGTAATCAACCGGAAGGTGTTGGCTCTTGTTGTTGAGTAAAGCATCAAAACAAAACAGGGGAGGCCTCGGCCTCCCCTGTTTTTTGTCCGCAACCATGAAACCTCTGGGATAAAATACTGCCAACCCAGGCATACTTCAACCGGAACACATCTTGTCCGAACCAATCTCGTCGCGCGTCCACCCTGTTATTAAACGGCTGATGCCGCCCGCGCTCATTGCGCTGCTTGCCTTGCTGCTGTATTTCCCGGGGCTTGGCGGGTCGTTTTTGCTGGATGATTTCGCGAATATTATCGAAAACCCAGCGCTTCATATTGGCACTTTGTCTTTCTCATCGTTGTGGGAGGCGGCGTTTTCCTCCAACGCCGGTCCGCTACGTCGCCCGGTGGCCATGCTCAGTTTCGCGCTCAATTTCCATTTCGACGGGCTCTCTCCCGTTTATTACAAGGCTGTCAATATCAGCATTCATCTGGCCACGGCCATCGCGCTGTTTTTTCTCACGGAAGCATTGCTCAGGCGTCTGGCCGTTGATGAAATAACCTCACCGAAGAGTTTATCCCAGCGCCAACTCGCCGCCCTCATTACCGTTTTATGGGCGTTGCACCCGCTGCACGTTTCAACCGTGCTCTATGTAGTGCAACGCATGACCGAACTGGCTGCGCTGTTCTCGGCCATCGGCGTTTTGCTTTATGTCCGTGGCAGAGAAATGCTGATAGCGGGCAAACCGCGTTACGGAATCATGCTGGTCGCACTCGGTGCCATCGGCTGTGGCATGCTTGCCGCATTGAGCAAGGAAAATGGCGCCTTATTGCCCGTTCTGTTGTTGATTGTGGAAATGCTGTTTTTTCGCGGCACAAGAAACCAGCCTTTCACCAAGCTTGTTTTGGTATTGCTGGCACTCCAGACAGCCGCAATACTCGCCTATCTGCTTTATGCCTGGGTCGGCCCATCCAACCCGATACGAGATTTCACACCGACAGAACGGCTGCTGACCGAAACACGCATCCTGTTTTCTTATGCGGGACAGATACTCGTGCCGCGCATTGACCAGATGTCACTATTGGACGAAAACACCGCAGTATCTCGCGGTTTGCTCGCCCCCCTCAGCACGGCAGCAGCCGTCATCGCCATGCTGGCATTAATTTCCGGCTCGCTATGGGCCGCTTGCAAGAACAAGGCTACCCCTTTTGTATTCGGCATCGGGTGGTTTCTGGCGGGCCACCTGCTGGAATCCACCGTCATTCCGCTCAAATTGCGCTTCGAGCACCGCAATTACC
>JANLID010000148.1 GCA_024654105.1 Gallionella sp.
GCATCAGCAACAGCGTCTTAAAGTCGGCTGTGTGGTGGCGTTGGCCGTGCCGTTGCTGCTGGTCATGACGTTGAGCGGTTCGCGCAGCTCGTGGCTTTACCTGGTGATGATGAGCGGTCTTGCCTGGTGGTGGGGGCGGCGTGATGTGACCTTGCGGCCATTGTTGCGCTATGCCCTGCTGCTACTGGCAGGGTTTGGCCTGATGCATCTGTTCGTGCAGTTGCCTTTCATGGAGGGCGCGAGTGCGCGCATCGATACCATGCAGCGCCTGTTTGGCGATGATGCGACGGGCAGCATACGTCTTTATCTATGGCGTGAAGCGGGGTTGATGTTCCTGCAATCGCCCTGGCTGGGGGTTGGATTTGGCCAGTTTGCCTGGCATCACTTTCAGTTGTTGCCGGTGCTGCAACCCGGGAACATCACGGGTTTGTACAACAATGCCCACAACGTGATTTTTCAGTTGGCCGCCGAGGCGGGGATGCCCGGCCTGTTGGCCCTGTTCGGGGCGCTGGGCGTTTGGCTGTACGGCTTGCGCCGCATGCCGATGGACGCAGCGCACTGGTGGGGTAGTGCCGCGCTGGGTGTGCTTGCGATCCATAGCATGCTGGAATATCCGCTTTGGTACACCTATTTTGTCGCGGTTGCGGCGGTTCTGCTGGGCGCGCTGGATGAAACAAGCTACCGGCTGGAATTGCGCAACATGGGACGCATGTCTGTTGCGGCGATTCTGCTGCTGGGCTTGATGACGCTGGCGCAACTGCGCAGCGGTTATCGTCAACTGGAGCAGACGCTGGCGATACGCCCGGCTTCGGCTGCCGACCACAGCACGTTTGCGCGTATCCGCGAAGGCCTGGTTGAGATGCATGGCGGATCGCTGCTGTCGCCTTATGCCGAACTGTTCATGAGTTCACTGATCGAGGTGAAGGACGAGCACCTCAAGGAAAAGCTGGAATTGAACACCCGTGTGATGCGCTTCGTACCGATAGGCACGGTGGTGTACCGTCAGGCCTTGCTGCTGGCGCAGGCCGGCCAGCAGAACGAGGCCAAGGTCATGCTGGAACAAGCCCTCTGGTCCTACCCGGGAAATTTTGCCGATGTGCGCCGTCAGATTGCCGAATTGGCGGAAAAAGATCCCGAGCGGTTTTCCTCTCTGCTAGAATTCGCCCTCCAAAAAGAACAGGAGTACCAGCGTGCAGTTCGTCAGTGATAATATTCTCCCGATTGCCATCGCGTTGTTCAGTGGCTCCATGCTGTTCTGGTCGGTGTTCGGCAATCGCCTCCGCAGCATCAATGAGGTGGATTGCCCCGCAGCCTTGCAGCTCATCAACCACAAGAATGCGCTGGTGCTGGACGTGCGCGAGGACAGCGAATACAAAACGGGACATGTGTTGAATTCCAGGCAGATTCCGCTCGGCAAACTCGAAGAGCGTATCGGTGAACTGGAAAAATACAAGGAACAGCCCATCGTGGTGGTGTGCCGTACCGGCAACCGTTCCTGCACGGCTTATGCGACGCTGGGCAAGCACGGTTTTACCCGGGTCTATAATCTGGCGGGCGGCGTAATAGCGTGGCAGAAAGCCAATCTGCCGTTGGAGAAGTAATGTCAAAGGTGCTGATGTACTGCACTGCGGTTTGCCTATACTGTGTTCGCGCCGAGCAATTATTGCAGCGCAAGAGTGTGCGGGAGATTGAAAAAATACGCGTTGATTTGCAACCGGAATTGCGCGTGGCGATGATGGAAAAAACCGGGCGGCGCACCGTGCCGCAAATTTACATCAACGACGAGCATATCGGCGGCTATGACGAGCTTGCCTCGCTCGACCATGATGGCCAACTGGATAAACTTTTAGAATCATAATTACAGAGGAAGAAACATGACTGAAGCTGCTCAAGAAAATGCTCAACCCGTATTCAACATGGAAAAGATTTATGTGAAGGATATCTCGCTGGAGATACCGCATGCGCCGCAGATTTTCCTGGAACGCGAAAACCCGCAAATCGATATTCAATTGCTTCCGCAAGCCACGCCGATCGATGAGGGCGTATTCGAAGTGGTCATCACGGCTACCGTGACCTCGAAGATCGGGGAAAAAATAATGTTCCTGGTCGAAACCAAGCAGGCGGGCATCTTCCGGATACAAAACCTGCCGGGCGGGGATATGGAAGCGGTACTGGCGGTGATGTGCCCGAATATCCTGTTTCCGTATTTGCGCGAAACGGTTTCCAGCCTCACCGTGCGTGCCGGTTTTCCGCCGGTGTTGCTCAATCCGATCAATTTTGATGCGCTCTACCAACAACAAAAACAGGCGCAGGCCGACGCGGCGACCGCCACTACCCACTGATGAAACCATTGAATTTCCCGCGAATAGTTGTGCTGTTGGTGCTGCTGTGCGGCATGGGCGCAACCTGCGCGGCGGATTATGTGTCGGTTGGCGAGAGCAGCGCGATCCTTTACGACGCGCCTTCGCTCAAGGCAAAGAAGCTGTTTGTGGTAAATCGCTATATGCCGTTCGAGCAAGTCGTCGTGCTGGACAACTGGGTCAAGGTGCGCGACCGCTCCGGCGCATTGTACTGGGTGGAAAAACGCGTGCTGAGCAGCACCCGTTACGTGTTTGCGCTATCGCCGGTGCTGGATGTGCGCGCCGAACCCGACCTGGGTGCGCCGCGCCTGTTCCAGGTGCGCCAGCAAGTGGCGCTGGAGCGTCTTGAGTCAACCGGTACAGGCTGGATCAAGATACGCCATCAGGACGGAGATGTCGGCTATGTGCGCAGCATCGAAGTCTGGGGCGAGTGATCAGATGACAGAAGACAGAAAACAGAGGTGTTGTCGCGGCTGCGCCGCGCTGTCAGTCAATGTGCCGCGTAGCGGCACACAAAAATCAGTCCTCTGTCCTCTGTCTTCTGTCATCTGATGATGAACATCACCATCATCGGCGCGGGAGCATGGGGAACCGCGCTCGCCATCAGCCTGTCTGCCAACCATCGCGTCACCCTGTGGGCGCGTGATGCTGCGCAAATCGAAACGATGCGCGCCACGCGCCGCAATCAGCGCTATCTTCCGCATGGCACGCTGCCCGACCATCTGGAGCTGAGCGCGGATTTCGCCGCGGCACTGGCTGACGCCGAACTGGCAATCATCGCCGTACCGACCGGCGCGCTGCGCGCGACTTTGCAGAAGCTTGCGCAATTGCCATACCGGCCGGCCGGTGAATCCGGTGCAAAACCCGGCGTGGTGTGGGTGTGCAAAGGTTTCGAGGCGGAAACTTCATTGCTGCCGCACCAAGTGGTTGCCGAGACATTGCCACAAGGATTTTCCTGTGGCGTGTTGTCCGGCCCCAGTTTCGCGCAGGAAGTTGCGCGCGGCCTGCCTACCGCATTGACGCTTGCCTCAGTCGATGAAGCGTTTGCGCAGCGCACCGCACAAGCCCTGCATCACGCGCATCTGCGCATCTATGCCAGTAGCGATGTGATCGGCGTG
>JANLID010000173.1 GCA_024654105.1 Gallionella sp.
CGGTTCACGGGATCGGCTTTCTGGCCGCGCTGGGCGTAATCGCGCTGGCGGGGAATACCCTCCATTTCGAGGCGCTGCCGCTGGTGGCGGTTCTGCTGCTGATACAGTTGCTTTTTACCCTTGGCTTTGCGCTGGTTCTTGCCGCATTGCAGGTGTTGCTCAAGGATGTCGAGCATTTCCTGACGCCTTTCATGATGATCTGGTTTTATGCCACCCCGGTGCTTTACTCGGTCAGCATGCTCCCCGAGCGCATGCGGCAATTCGTATTTATAAATCCATTGGCTTATTCGGTCGGCCGCATCAGGGATCTGCTGATGCACGGCGGCGGATTCATCCTGCCGGATGGTGCGGCACTGCTGGGCGCAGTGCTGGTATTTGTTTTTGGCCGATGGTTTTTTAACCGTCTGGCGCCGCATTTCGAGGATTTCCTGTGAGCGCGCCGCTGATCCGCATGAAAGGGATAGGGAAGAATTACCCGCTCGTGAGTTCGGGCGCCAACCGTCTGCGCACGGTGGCATCCCTGCTGCTGGGGAGCGCCAATATCCCTCATTACACTGCCTTGCAAGGGGTGGATATTGAGCTGGCGCGCGGCGAGTCGCTGGGCTTGATCGGCGAGAACGGCGCGGGCAAATCCACCTTGCTGAAAATCGTTGCCGGCGTGGTCAAGCCATCGGGCGGATCTCTGGAGGTTAACGGCAGCATCGGCGCACTGCTCGAACTGGGCAGCGGCTTTCACCCGGAGTACACCGGGCGGGAAAATATCTTTCTCGCGGCGGCACTGATGGGGCTGTCAAAAAGCGCCATTACGGAAAAGCTGGCATCCATTATCGAATTCGCCGATATCGGCGAACACATCGATCAGCCGATCAAGCATTATTCGTCCGGCATGGTGGTGCGCTTGGGGTTTGCCGTGGCCACCGCGATGCGCCCGGACATTTTGATCACCGATGAGGTGCTGGCGGTCGGGGATGAATCGTTCCAGAAAAAATGCATCCGCTGGATAGAGGATTATCTCGCTGGCGGCGGCACACTGCTGCTGTGTTCGCACAGCATGTTTCACATCCAGACCCTGTGCCAGAAAGCCCTGTGGATACATGAGGGGCGTCCGCGCATGCTCGGCAACAGCTTTGAGGTGACGCGTGAGTACCTGACTTACCACGAAGAGAAAAACAGCCAGGCGGTGCGCGGGGAGCGTGTGACGAATTCCGCGGGTGTTTACCAGATACGCAGGTTGTGGCTGGAAGATGATGCGGGTTCGACTGCGGCGTTGGCATCGATGGGCGGGGCGCTGCGGATTTGCGGCGCGGTGCATTCGCCGGACGGTCGCCCGCCGGTGATCCTGTTCGGTATTGTGCGGGCGGACGGAACACCGGTTTACGGCACCCATTCGAATGAAACAGACTACCGCCCCAACCAGATTGCTCCGTTCCTGTTCGGCTTTTGCGCGCGTCTTTCCGGCATTCAGTTGCTGCCGGGGAAATATACCGTCCGCGCCCATGCGATGGATCCGGAAGGCTTGCGGCTGTTTGACACCGTGGAGACCTCGGTGCGGATTACCGGGCAGACGCGCGACTATGGCCTGTGCCGCCTCGAACATGAATGGCTGCCGGGAAAGGAAGAATTCAATACGATGGGGGAGGCTTGAAGCAACACGATTCTGCAACGCTGGCGGTGAGCGGCATGGCGCATGAGTATGAAGCCGGCCGGTTACTGGAGCTTAGCCTGGATTTAACGATCCGGGATATCTGCTTGTTCAATCCGGTGCTGCGCCTTTTTATCCGCCGCTCCGGCGCGCAGGAGCATTTGCTGGGCGCCGATACCCACCAAGGCGGGCTGTTTTATCCCTGGCTTCCGCGCGGCGCTTATCGTTTTACTTTCGGCTGGCCGGTGACGCTGCCTGCCGGCGAATATGAATTGTGCGCGGCATGGGGGACAGTGAGCGAGGTCAGGTTGCCGGATGTGGTCCAGCCGTTTCGCATCCGGGGCGCGACGGGCAATTCAACCTTGTTTGCCGCAAGCTGGATGCCGGGGGAGGAGACGCGCCGGCGCATCGAGGCCTTGTCCTGGCAGAAAGGCATGAGCAACTGGTTTCACCGCCATTTCTGCCATGCCGCGCTGGTGATCGGCGAATCCTTTCTGGCCGATTCGCCGCTGTTGCGCGGACGCATTCTGGATGTCGGCGCCGGCGAGGGGATTACCGATCTGGGATTGTTTTTGCGCTACCGCCCGCAGGAACTGGTGGCGATGGATATCGTCGATTATTTGCGGGAGCTGCCGCGTGTGGCGCAGGAAAATGATCTGCCATTGGAGCGCCTGCCGGAAGGATTTACCTTTGTGCAGGGGAGTTGCGCAAACATTCCATATGATGATGCCAGCTTCGATGTCGTGATCTCCTGGGGTTCGGTGGAGCATATCGCGGGCGGCTACCGGAAGGCGCTGGACGAGGTGTGGCGGGTTCTGAAACCGGGGGGGCTGTTTTTCATCAATCCCGGGCTGTACTACTCCGCATTCGGCAGTCATCTGGGAGAATTCAGCGATGAGCCTCACCTGCACCTGAAGATAGCGGAAGAAAAACTACGCGAACTGGTGATGGCGACGCAGCCGCGCATCATGGATCGTTCCGGTTTCGACGTGAGCAATGCCGATTACTGGCGTTTTTATAAGGAATTGAACCGCATCCGGGTAGCGGAATTCGAGGCGGAATTAAAGGGGTATGGCTATATTGTCTTGCGCGCGGCGATCCGCGCCAGCGACATGGTGGAATACAGCGCGGAATTGCAGCCGTACGGCATTCTCGATCTGGCGGTCGAGGATGCGTTTTTTACCTTGCAAAAACCAGTGACGCTCATCTCTGGGATTTGAATGCACCCGCTTCTGAACGGGTGCATTCGAAAGTGGTGGATTATTCAAGCTGCGAGTGTGAACAAGGCTAACCCTTCCTTGCCTCCCCTTGTCGGGGGGAGTTGGAGGGGGTTTGGTTTTTGGGTTGCACCACCAGTTTTGAATGCACCCCTTGCGAACCGTTCGCGAGCGTAGCCACAAGTGGAATGGGGTGGCTGGTTGCTTAAGCCTTATTCCAATTCGCAATAGAAACAGGAATAACGTAGGGTGCATTCCATGCACCATCGCCATTGGTGCATGGAATGCACCCTACGAAATTATTATCGCTTGTAACGCAAATTAGAATTACGGGGCAGGCACGTTGATCACGGTGTTCATCAGCGTGACCGGGCCATTAATGGATAACACTCTGCCCTCCAGCAATATCGCCTCGCCGCTGCCGGAGAATGCTGCTCCCGCCCGAGAAATGATGGTTCCTGCCACGGTTCCACCCGTTGGTGCGCTGATCGTCGCGAAAGTGCCGACCTGCCAGAAGACGTTTTTGGCCTGTGCTCCGCCAGCCAGGATGATGCCTTGAGGGGCTGCCGCTCCCGAGTAGTCCGCAGTGAGCGAAGCAGCCATCTGGAACACCCAGACAGCATTCGCGTTGCCTTGGGCGTCGAGAGTGAGATTGCCTCCTTGTATCAGGAACGATCCTTCTGGAGCCGTATAGGTGCCGGGAGCAAGGGTCTTTCCGGTCAGGTTGCCGCCCGGATTTGCGCCAGCCGGCATTGCCGCCAGTGCGTTATACGCGCTCAGCGTATCCGCACGTGCCTGCGTTGCGACCGCTAAGGTGGCCGCAGTTCCTTCATTGGGACAGTAAGACGGCAGAGCCGTGTATATCTTGCCGTTTACGGTTCCGATATTCAGCGGTGTTTCCGTATAGATGCATTGTGATGCTGCATCGTGGAACCCGGTTACCGCAGTAGAGAAAGCGGTGGCTCCGATGTCACCATTGATTACGGTCAGAATCCCCGAGTTGGTTATTCCGGCAGGGCCTCCCAAAGCCCCGAATGACGAGGCCGAGCCAAGGTTGACCACGGGAGTAGTAAAGCTCCATGGATCAGGCACGATACCGCTTGCCATTCCATTACCTTTGATATCCGTGACCCCTGAAATCAGAGCAATATAGGTGGTGCTGATGATGAGAGGACTCAGGGGCGTGAAGGTCGCAATGCTGTTGAGCATGTCGTAGGTAATCGTTCCATCAACCAGACTTCCGCCTTTCAGCAATATAAAATTTTCTGTAGTGATCGATAGCGGGTCCATCACCTTGCTGAACGTTGCGTTGACGGCGCTGTTGAGCGCGACACCCGGGGCATTGGCTGGAGGAACCGTAAATATCACCGTGGGTAAAGTGGTGTCCGGGGCTGCACTGGTAATCCAACTCCATACATAGTCACTTGTCATTGGATTGCCTGCCAGGTCATTGGCTCCGCCGACACCACCTTTGACGGTTGCGGTGTAACCGGTACTGCCGGCGAGATTGCTCAATGGGATGAATACCGCGTTTACCCCGGAGTAGCCAGCTATGCCAGGCACCGCAGTGCCGGTTGCTGTTTCTTTCACTGTGAAATTTACGTTGGTAATTGTCAAGGGATTCATTCCCTCGCTGAACGCTACGCCGATTTTGGTGTTGACGGCTACATTGGTCGCGCCGTCGGCCTGGATAGTCCCGGTGACAGCGGGTGCGGTGGTGTCTGCGACCGCAGCCGTGGTCCAGCTAATGACGAAGTTTTTTGCCATGGGATTGCCAGCCAGATCTCTGACGCCGCTGGTTCCGCCATTGACGGTGACGGTGTAGCC
>JANLID010000176.1 GCA_024654105.1 Gallionella sp.
GGAAACTGCCCGGCAGCAGCATCGCCACCACGCTGTAGGTCCACGCCACACCGACGCCGAGCGAAATCAGGGTGAACATGTTGAGGCTGCGGTTGACTACGGAAGCCCAGCCGCGCTGGAAGATCGGCCAGCCAGCCCATAGCACCACCGGGGTAGCCAGTGCAAATTCCAGCCATTGCAGCGTGAGCATCGAGATGGATTCTGGTATTGCTTGAGGCAACAGGTCAGCAACCATCGCGATTACGAATACCGGGAAAGCCAGCACCGTGCTGATCCAGAAGCGCCGCGTCATGTCGCGCAATTCTGCGTTGTCTTCCGCCGGCGCGTTGCGCGGTTCCAGCACCATGCCGCAGATCGGGCAACTGCCCGGTTCGCTGCGCACCACTTCCGGATGCATCGGGCAGGTGTATTCGACCGCTCCCGGAATCCCCGGAGATTCGGGCTCCAAGGCCATGCCGCACTTCGGGCAGCTTCCCGGCGCCGGCTGGCGGATTTCAGGGTGCATCGGGCAGGTGTAGCTCCCGGCGGGCAGATGCGCCGTCACGGTGGGCGCAGCCACATCCGCTTTGATGTATGCGGCAGGATTCCCCTGAAACTTGTCCAGGCATTTGCGCGAGCAAAAGCGATAGCGCTGTCCTTCATGCTCCAGGTGATACGGCTTATCGTCGGCAACCGTCATACCGCAAACCGGATCAATGTTGGGTGTCATGGCCTTTTCCTTTCATTTATGTTCGACGAAATGGCGGGATCGTATGGCTGCATGCACTTGGCTTCCACCATTTCGCGCAGTGTAGTCTCTTCAGCAAGAAATGCCTGAACTGCTGCGGGATCAAATTGTGTGCCGCTCATTTTGACGATTTCATCACGCGCCTGTTCGAATGAGCCTGCTCACACTATTCACGATCAGAACCGGCCCGCTTGCCTGTTGATTACTTGCGCTTGATTTTGAAGATTACCCATACCAGATCATCCGGTTTGATTTTCCCCAGTTCAAACTGCACTGCGTCACCCGCCTTGAGACCATCCAGCAGCGAAGCGTTCACTACGCTGAAGTCCATCATCATGCGCGACCAGCCGAGAGATTTGATCGGTTCGTGGGCCAATTTGATGAGCAAATTTGCATGGTCTATGGACACCACCTTGCCTGTGCCTTGATGGCTGGCCTGCTCGGTTTTTCCCTGCATTTTCATGCCCGCCATCGGCTGGGCAGCCAGCGGCAGTGGCGCCATGCCAGCCAACAACAGGGCGATTATCCCAATCCGTTTTTTCCCAATCCATTTTTCCATCGCGCTCTCCATTCGTTGCTTTGCCGGACATTTCCAATGACGCTTCGACTGCTGCCCGTTTACAGCCAAAACTTATGCGGCCTGCGCACACCCGCTTCGATTGCTCTAATCCTCATGCGGCGGCGACCCGGGCGCGTGGGTATGCCCGGTCTCCCTGGGCGCCGTGCCTGCGCCGTCCTCGTGCAGCGCATCTTCACCTTGCACCGGCATGACGCCATGATCTTCGCCGTGCTCGTGTGCACGATCCGGCCCCTCCGGTTTGGGCATGGACATCACGCCCAAGCCATACCGGTAAACCAGTTCGCCGCCATGCCATGCGGTGGACAGCAACAAGCCCGCCGCGATTACCAGCAACCCGGTGAACAGCCAGTTCTTGCTTTTGCCCCGGCGCGACAGGTAATACTCCCAGCCCGCAACAACAAGAAACAGCGCGAACGTGGCCATCGCCCAGTTGCGGTGTTCGGTCATGGCGATGTGCGAGGGCGCGTCATGAGCGACCGTGCTATAGGCATACCAGCCCGCAGCTACAGTGAGCAGGGTGAACCCCACGCCGATCCACAGGTTCCAGCGCGCGGCTATCGTCAATTGATTGGCCAGTTCGCCGTTGGGCAAGAAGCGGGACAGCAGGTGGATTGCTGCGGCGATGATCAACAGGGCCACCGTGAAGTGGACGAAGACCGGATGCCAGTTTGGAATAATTTCAATCATTTTTTGCCTTCTCTCCGGAAGATGAATGTTTGATTTCGCGCGCCTTGAACAAGGCATACAGCGCGGGGATCACGATCAGCGTCAGTATCGTCGAGGAAATCATGCCGCCTACCATCGGTGCCGCTATGCGGCGCATTACCTCTGAGCCGGTGCCGGTTCCCCACATGATGGGCAACAGCCCGGCCATGATTGCGACTACCGTCATCATCTTTGGCCGTACCCGTTCCACCGCGCCTTCCATGACCGCTGCGTAGAGGTCACCAGGTGTTGGCTCTTGCCCATCGGCCGCACATTTCGCCTTGATGTGTTCCCAGGCGTGTTCCAGATAGATCAGCATCACCACCCCGGTTTCCGCCGCGACTCCGGCCAGAGCGATGAAGCCCACCACCACGGCGACCGACAGGTTGTAACCGAGCAGCCATAGCAGCCACACGCCACCGACCAGCGCGAACGGCACGGAAAGCATCACGATTAACGATTCCGTCACGCGCCTGAAGTTGAGATACAGCAACAAGAAGATGATCAGCAAGGTAATCGGTATGACGATTTTCATCTTGGCGGCGGCGCGTTCCATGTATTCAAACTGCCCGCTCCAGGTCGCGTAGTAGCCGGGCGGGAATTCAACTTTTTCTGATACCGCCTTGCGGGCATCGGCCACATACGAACCGATGTCGCGATCGCGGATATCTACATAGATGTAAGCCGACAGCAGCGCGTTTTCGGTGCGGATGGCAGGCGCGCCCTTGTTGATTTCCACCCGTGCCAGTTGGCCGAGCGGGATCATCGCGCCGCCCCCCTCACCCGACATCGGGATCGGCACCAGCACTTCGCGGGCGATCTGCTGGGGATTGCTGCGCAACTCGCGCGGATAGCGCACGATCACGCCGAAGCGTTCGCGCCCCTCCACCGTGGTGGTCACCATCTCGCCGCCCAGCGCGGTGGAAATGACATCCTGCAAATCGCCCACCGCCATTCCATAGCGCGCCAGCGCTTCGCGGTCCGGCACGATGTCGAGGTAATAGCCGCCGGTGATGCGCTCGGCAAAGGCGCTGGTGGTGCCCGGAACATTCTTGACCACGGCTTCGATGTCCTTGGCCACACGCTCTATCCCTTCCATATCCTTGCCGAACACTTTGACGCCGATCGGCGTGCGAATACCGGTGGCCAACATATCAAGGCGATTCTTGATCGGCATGGTCCACGAATTTGCGACACCGGGAAATTGCAGCGCCTTGTCCAACTCGGCAATCAGTTTGTCCGTGGTCATGTCGGGTCGCCATTCTGCTTCCGGCTTGAGGTTGATCATGGTCTCGAACATCTCCGGCGGGGCCGGATCGGTGGCGGTCTGCGCGCGTCCCGCCTTGCCATACACGGATGCAACTTCGGGAAAACTCTTGATGATCTTGTCTTGCGTCTGCAACAGCTCGGCAGCCTTGGTCATCGACATGCCGGGCAGCGACGACGGCATGTAGAGCAGCGTTCCCTCGTTGAGTGTCGGCATGAACTCGGAACCCAGCTTTGTCGCCGGATAGATGGAAACTCCCAGCACCACCAGCGCGGCGGCGATGGTCGTTTTCTTCCAGCGCATGACCGCCGCGATGATCGGTCGATAAGTCCAGATCAAAAAGCGGTTCAGCGGATTCTTCGCTTCCGGCATGATTTTGCCGCGAATGAACAGCATCATCAGCACCGGAACCAGCGTGATGGACAGCAACGCCGCGCCCGCCATGGAGAAAGTCTTGGTAAACGCGAGCGGCGCAAACAGCCGCCCTTCCTGCGCCTCCAGCGTGAACACCGGCAGGAACGAGACGGTAATGATCAGCAGCGAAAAGAAAAGTGCCGGGCCGACTTCCTTGCAGGCGGCGAGGATGGCAGCCCCTCTCCCTCCGGGGGAGGGGTTGGGGTGGGGGAGCCGCTCCAGATGTTTGTGCGCGTTCTCGATCATCACGATCGCGGCATCCACCATCGCGCCGATGGCAATCGCAATTCCACCCAGGCTCATGATGTTGGAGCTCATGCCCAGCGCGCGCATCGCGATGATGGCGATCAGCACGCCGATGGGCAGCATCACGATGGCGACCAGCGCGCTGCGCACATGCATCAGAAACACGATGCACACCAGCGCGACGATGATGCTTTCCTCCAGCAATGTGCTTTTCAGGGTTGCGATGGCGCGGTGGATCAGATCGGAACGGTCATACACGGCCTCGATGGTTATTCCTTCCGGCAAACCGGGAGCAATCTCGGCAATTTTGTTTTTGATGTTCTCGATCACCTCCAGCGCATTCTGACCATAGCGCGCCATGACGATACCGGACACCACTTCACCTTCGCCGTTCAACTCGGTGAGGCCGCGCCGCTCATCCGGGCCTAGCTCGACACGCGCGATGTCGCGTATCAGCACTGGTGTGCCACGTTCCGATTTAACCACCAGATTCTCGATGTCGTTTTTATTGCGCAGGTAGCCCCTGCCGCGCACCATGTACTCGGTCTCGGCCATTTCCACCACGCGCCCGCCCACATCGCGATTGGACTCGCGGATCACCTGCGTGACCTTCATCAGCG
>JANLID010000200.1 GCA_024654105.1 Gallionella sp.
CGATGCCCATATACATACCTAAGCCGGACAAGCCGGAACCAAAAAATGTAGGGTGGATAAAGCGCGCAGCGCGTATCCACCAATCCGCCGAGACAATCCATTGGTGGAAACGCTGCGCTTTTTCCGCCCTACATCAACCCGATTCAAATTTACTTGGAAAGCCGCACCAGTGTTTGATTTACGATACATTCTTGTCACAAATTGCGATGATTTAACCGATAAGTGACTAATTTGTGCTGCCCATCATCGTCATCGACGATAAGCTCATAAGTGATGGCTTCTTCAGTTTGCAAAAAGCTGCCACCACCGCCTGCGATTGTTGGGCGTCGGCGTCTGGGTCTCGATCAGCGCGGGTGCTGCGGTGCTGAGTATCCAGCCCGGCGGCGAAGGGGGCGCATTGCGACTGCAGGAGGAGCCCATGTGGTTCGGATCATAGATCTTGATCAGCGCCGGATTCTCCACATCATCGGCATAGACGATGCCGCAGTAGCTGCAATCATGTTCCTGCCGCAACAACGCATTCAGCGCATCGATGCGCCGCGCCAGTTCGTCGCCGCGCAAGGCGCTGGCCGGCAACGCTTGCCCGAGTTGGTAGAAATACCATTCGCCGCGTTTGACACGCTCCCATAATTCGTCGAGCTGTTGCCATTGCAGGATACCTGAGAAGGCTCCCTTCAATCGCGCTTGAAATGCTGCCGATGTAGCGCTATCCGGCATGGTCACAGCCATCCGGCGATCTTGTCGCGGCCGGGGACGCCACCGGCATGCACTACCTTGCCATCCACCACCCCCGGCATGGACATCACGCCATAAGACATGATGGCCTGGATGCCCTCGATTTTTTCCAGTTCGACTGCCACGTCTTTCTCTTTGTCAGCCTCTTCGATCAGCTTCAACGTGGTCTTGCAGTTGGCACAGCCTGTGCCGAGAACCTTGACGTTTTTCATCTTCTGATCTCCTTGAAAATGCTTGTCAAACCTCGCAACGTGTTGCCGTCATCAAAAACACGGAAAACGCTCTCTCACCTTGCCCGGCAACTTCTTTTTTCATTATCGTTGCCGTAGTGTCGCGGACATCACAAAATCCGGCTTCGTGCAGAATTTGCTTTAATTTCGCCCGCTCAAATCCGAGATGGAATACGCCGGTATTGTCACCGTGAAATGAACCGTCTTCTGTATCAAGGTCGGCGAAACAAACCTGCCCCTGCGGATGCAGCAGGGTAAACCACTCTCTAAAAAGACCAAGCGTATCTGGCACATGATGTAGCGTCATACTGCTGACAATGAGGTGATAACTTCCCTGTGCCCCCTGTCCTTTTTCAAAATCGACAAACTGGGTGTGGACGTTGTCGAGCGCCTGGCTTTCGATCTTCTGCTGCAATCTGCCAAGCATGCCTTGCGAACTATCCACCCCCGTGATGGACCTCACGAATGGCTGTAATTTCAGCGTCAGCAATCCCGTGCCGCAGCCGAAATCGAGCACATCCAGCTCTCTGGACAAATCAACTTCGCGGATGATTGCCGCCGCAACATCACTCGCCAGCTTGACCCTTCCGGGGTTTGCATCCCATTCCGCCGCTTCCTTGTCAAAGTCTTTTCTTGCTTCCGTTTTTTCTGTCATTTCAATCCCCCATCAGATGCAACTTGTTGTAACCATGTTTCGATTCCTAGCGATGACCGAAAAAACACGCGGCTGGCGGATAAAAAAGTTTGCACTGGCTTGCTCATATCTCGCGTGACTATTGTCTGGTTGGCTTGCAGGCGTCTGGATTCCCGCCGCAGCAATTCTCGGTCAGATACGCCACCATGCCGTTCATCACCGTGAAATTCGCGGCGTAATAAACAAAGCGTCCCTCCTGCCTGCTGTCCAGCAACCCGGCATGGCTGAGCGTCTTGAAATGGAATGACAGCGTGGCCGGTGACACTTTCAGCTTCTCGGCCACCTGCCCCGCCGCCATGCCTTCCGGCCCGCGCGCCACCAATAGCCGGTAAATCGCCAGGCGCGTGGGTTGCGCCAAAGCCGCCAATGCCTTTACCACTTGAACCGGTTTCATCATGTTACATTTCCACTGTTAAACGATTATTGAAATATCAGGCGCGATTAAAACAAAGATTTTCGGCAAATGCAAAACTATTTGCCCACAGCGGGCACGCCGTAACCAATCTGCAACATCGCCTTAATCCGGTTGAAACATTCCTTAATTATCCTGCTGCGCACTCCATCCACAGGACATTTCCAATGAAAACGCTCCAGGGCATATTGAATCAACGCAACCTTTCCGCGCTGTTCCAGCCGATCATGAATATCTCCGACGGAACATTTCTGGGCTTTGAGGGGCTGATTCGCGGCCCGGCCGACAGTCCGCTGCATTCGCCGATCAACCTGTTCGCGGCAGCCAAACAACATGGGCTATCCCTGGAAGTGGAAATGCTGTGCCGCCAGATCGTGCTGGAATCCTTCTTCACACAAGATCTGCCTGGTAAATTATTCCTGAATGTCAGCCCGGAGACGCTGACCGACCCGAGCTTCAAGAATGGGCAAACGCTGGCCTATCTTGAGACGCTCGGCATTGACCCACAACGGGTCATCATCGAAATCACCGAAAACCAGCCGACCTTCGATTTTGAAGGGATGCGCAATGCCCTGTTGCACTACCGCAGTATGGGATTCCAGATCGCGCTGGACGATTTGGGTGAAGGTTTTTCGAGCTTGCGGCTGTGGTCGGAATTGCGCCCAGAATTTGTCAAGATAGACATGCATTTCGTGCAGGGCGTCAACGCCAATCCGCTCAAGCAGCAATTCATCAGGTCAATTCAGAGTATCGCTCTAAGCTCCGGCACGCAGGTGATTGCCGAAGGCATCGAGACGGATGCCGAATTCAAAGTGCTGCGCGATATCGGCATCGCTTGCGGGCAGGGCTACTTTATCGCCCGTCCCGCACCTATCCCACCGCTGAACGTGCCCGCCGAAATCGGCTGTCTATTTGACAAAACTCTTGCCAGCAAACAATCCTATGCCAGCGCACGCGTTCTCACCGTGGAAAAAATCCTGAGCCACATCGAACCGGTTCAACCGGAAACCCCCATCGAGAATATCTTTAACCGCTTCACCGGGCAACCGGGCTTGCGCGCTATCCCGGTTGCCAAACATGGCCGCCCGGTCGGGTTGATTATCCGCAGCGAATTTATAGATTGCTTCGCCAAACCTTACCACCGCGAACTGCGCGGCAAGAAGCCCTGCAAAGACATGATGAATACCGCGCCGTTGCTGGTGGAGAAATCCACCCCCATCCATGAACTGAGCGGCTTCCTCAGCGAATCGGAGGTCAGGCATTTCACCGACGGCTTTATCATTACCGAGCAGGGCCGCTACCTCGGCATCGGCACCGGCCAGGATTTGTTGCGTGAAATCACTCGCACGCAGATTGAAAATGCGCGCTACGCCAATCCGCTCACCCTGCTGCCCGGCAATGTTCCGATCGACGAGCACATCGAACACCTGTTGCACAACAAGGAGTTTTTCGTGGTTTGTTATGCGGACCTGGATAACTTCAAACCCTTTAACGACGTGTACGGCTATCGCAAGGGGGACGAAATGATCCAGTTGACCGGCAAGCAGCTCAACAATGTTTGTGACCCGAAGTACGACTTCATCGGTCATATCGGCGGCGACGATTTTATCCTGCTGATGCGCAGCGCCGACTGGGAGCAGCGTTGCAACCGCGCCCTTTCTGCTTTTGCCCGCACCTCCGAGGTGCTGTTCGAGCCGGAGCACCGCATCAACAACGGCTATATCACGGAAGACCGCCATGGAAATGCCATACGCCACCCGCTGCCCACCCTCTCGCTCGGCGTGATCCTGGCCCACCCGGAACATTTCACGTCGCACCACGAAATTGCGGAGGCCGCCACGGCCGCAAAAAAAATGGCCAAGAAAAAACCGGGCAACAGCCTGTTTGTCGAGCGCCGTGAATTACAACAACCGGAAGTGGCCAATGCCTTTTATGGATAAGCACCCGCCCAATATCCTGACCAGCCTGTTCCGTGGCGGCCGCCTCGCCCTGCATCTTTTTTACGCGGCGCTGCTGGCCATCTTTTACCCGTACCTGAATCAGACGAAACGGCGCCGCATCCTGAAAACATGGAGCCGGCAACTGCTGGATATCCTCAACATCGGTATCCGTACCGAGGGGCAATGGACCGTGCGCGGCGAAGGGGGCTATCTGGTGGTCGCCAACCATGTCTCGTGGCTGGACATCTTTGTGCTGAACGCAATCTATCCATCGCGTTTTATTGCCAAAGCAGAAGTGCGCAACTGGCCGTTCATCGGCTGGCTGTGCAAACGCGGCAATACCATCTTCATCGAACGCGCCATGCGCCGGAATGCCGCATCGATCAACCAGCGCGTCAGCTTCCTGCTCAAACAGGGTGTTTGCATAGGGCTATTTCCGGAAGGCACCACGACAGACGGCAAACAGGTCGGGCATTTCCACTCGGCGCTCATCCAGCCGGCGATTGACGCCGGTGCAATGCTTTGCCCGATCGCCCTGCGCTACCAGGATAAGAACGGGAAACAAGACAACGCCGCCGCCTTCACCGGCGACATGACACTATTCCGGTCAATCTGGCGCATCCTGCGCAGCCCGCGTTTCGATGCCTTGCTGGCGTTCACCCCGGCGCTGGCGACTGCCGGCGAGAACCGCCGGGTGCTGGCGCGCGCCGCGCAACAGGCTGTTTCGCAAGGACTGCAAAGTGTTGGCTCCCCCCCGCAAATAGTCACACAGCGGGAAGCCTCCGCCTTTCCGCAGACGCAGACCATGCTTTCATCGCAGTCGGCTTATGCGCTGCTCCTCAACCCAAATCTCGCGGATGATTAAGAGACCAGGAAAATCGAAAGATTTCGCCGCGCGCATCATATCGCTGCCACGAATCCCATGTATGGTTAAGGCATCATGATTATTACCGCCATGAAAATTTTCGATCGGGCAATCGACCTGATATTTGGCGTCCTGCTGCTATTTATTACCTTCGGGATTGTCATCGGCGTCATCCATTTATTCTTGCAACTCGGCGATCTGATGATAAATACCGATATCACACGCAACTACGTTCGTATTGTTTCAGATGTATTGACTTTGTTCGTGCTGATCGAGCTTTCGCGCTCCCTTGTCTCCCATTTCGACGAGCATCGCCTGCGCATGACCTTTATTGTGGACGCCGGTATCGTGTTTGTTTTGCGCGAAATCATGATTAAATTGTTCGAGCAAAAAATTTCACCGGATGATGTTTACGCTTTAAGTGCATTGCTGTTCGTGTTAGGCATCCTGCGCACCGTATCGGTACTGGTCTATCAGCGCGAAAAACGGCTTCTGTCGAAGAAGCGCATGCAAGGTTTGCGCCAACCGCCACTTGATTCCATCTACAAAACCGAAGACCCCATTTCCATTAACCGCGCTTAGTCGCAGCATGGCTAACTTGGCGCGCAATGGTTTTTGTAGGGTGGGCAAACGGCTTCATTCGGGTGCCCGCCCAAAAGTTTTTCGGGGTTTACCCACGCGGAAGAACGGTGGGCACAAAAACCGTGCCCACCCTACAAAAAATTCCGAACCAGCCACCCAAGTAGCGATTTCTTGGGCGAACGAACAGGCTGTAGGCGTCAAGGTAATTGATGATCCGCATATAGTTTTATGATCAATTGAGGATAGCAGGGCTGATGAACAGGCAAGATCAAGGAAAGCAGAAAAATTTGCCCATGCAGCGCGAAGTCCATCCTTTTGCCAGCTTGCTGGAGGAACTGGAGATATTGCAGCGGGAGTTAATGGAACTTGAGCAGTTGTCCGCAACAACACTGCAACGCTCTAACCCGCTCCACCTGGCAAGCGCCGTCAACCTGATGCATTACCTTGGCCTGAGGCGACGGGATATGCGTCCGCTTCAGGAAAGGCTGGCGGCAGTGGGGTTGTCATCGTTAGGCCGCATGGAATCGCACGTCTCCACCAATCTCAATGCCATCATTGACCTTTTACGTTGCGCGTTAGGCAAGCAGACGGCAGAAGAAATAATACCCGTTACAACGGCAACGGGGGCAACCCTGCTTGAAAACAATACTGACAATTTGCTTGGCAAACCTCCCTCGCATCGCCGTGTCCGCATCATGGTCACGTTGCCAAGCGAAGTGGCGGACGATTATTCGTTGATCAAGGACATGCTCGTTCATGGTATGGATTGTGCGCGCATCAATTGCGCGCATGACGATCCTGAAATATGGGCGCGCATGATCGAGCAAATCAATCTGGCACGACGTGAAACAGGAAGGCATTGTCGCATCTTGATGGACTTGGGCGGCCCCAAACTGCGCACGGGAGAAATCGCTCCCGGCCCTGTCGTGCTCAGGTGGCGGCCACAGCGGGATAAGCTCGGCAAGGTGACTGCCCCCGCGCGAATATGGTTGCATCCCGAAAGCGATGCCTCTTCCTGCCTCGCGCCCGCCGATGCTTGCCTGCCGGTAACCGGCGATTGGCTTACGCAAGCGGCATCGCGCGACCTCATTGAGTTAACCGACGCGCGGGGGGCATTGCGCACCCTGCGACTTGTTGACCAGGTCGGGACGGGTTTTTGGGCAGAATCCAATCAAACCGCCTACATCACGCCCGGTACGGAGCTAAAGCTCATGCGGGTGTCCATATCCGGACATCCGCGCCGGGCATGCCGCACCGGCATGGTGGGAGCGTTGCCCCCAGCATCCGAATCGATCCGGCTTCACACCGGTGACAGCCTGATCATCACGCGTGAACCGTTGCCGGGCAAGCCGGCCCAATTCGATGCCAGCGGACGTTTATTGCGCGCAGCCAGCATTGCCTGTTCCCTGCCGGAGGTTTTTCGGTCTATCCAGCCGGGCGAACGCATCCTGATCGACGATGGCCGGATCGGCGGCGTAATCCGCAGTGTCAGCAAAAATAAAATAGTGGTCGAAATCACACAGGCCCGCGAAGGCGGGGAGAAACTGCTGGCGAACAAAGGCATCAACCTGCCGGACAGCCGGCTTGAACTGGATGGCCTGACGGCGCAGGACATCGAGCATCTGGAATTTGTCGTTCAACATGCCGACATGGTCGGGCTGTCATTCGTCCGAAATCCCGCTGGCATCGAGTTATTGCAAAAACATCTGAAACGCCTTGATGCCGAAAAACTTGGTATCGTGCTGAAAATTGAAACGCGTGCCGCATTCGAGCATCTGCCGGAACTGTTATTTACATTACTGCAATCATCAACCGTCGGCGCCATGATTGCTCGCGGTGATCTGGCGGTGGAATGCGGTTATGAAAGATTGGCCGAGTTGCAGGAAGAAATTCTCTGGCTGGCAGAGGCGGCTCATTTGCCGGTTATATGGGCTACCCAGGTACTGGAGGGATTATCCAAGAGCGGCAAACCAAGCCGCGCTGAAATTACCGATGCGGCAATGGGTGAGCGCGCCGAATGCGTCATGCTGAACAAGGGCGCGCATATTATCGAGGCAATCCAGACATTGGACGACATCCTGCATCGTATGCAATCCCACCAGAACAAGAAGAGCGCACTGCTGCGACGTCTTCATTGGTGAACCCTCGCTGGGTGAATATTGAGCATGGGATGTGTAAACCGTTTTCTCCCCTCGGAATTTTGAATTTTTAGAGGTGCCCACTAAGCATGTCCGATATTGCCGAAAGATCCATGCACACCCGCATCGCCCGCTCGGTCGAGGCCATCCGACGGTCGTTCGTCGACAACCTGTTCTATGTCACCGTCAGAACCTTCGACAACGCCACTACCCTCGACCATTACACTGCGCTGGCCTACACCATCCGCGACCGTCTGCTGGCGCGACTCATCGCGACGGATGAAAACTACAAGCGCCGCGACGTGAAGACGGTTGCCTATATGTCCGCCGAATACCTCCTCGGTCCTCATCTGGGGAACAACCTGCTCAACCTGGGTCTTTGGGATAATGTCCGCCAGGCCATGAATGAACTGGGCCTGGATCTGGATACCATCCTGGAGGCCGAGGAGGAACCGGGGCTCGGCAACGGCGGCCTCGGCCGTCTTGCGGCCTGCTACATGGACTCTCTGGCGACGCTGGAAATACCCGCCATCGGCTATGGCATACGCTACGAATACGGAATTTTCGAGCAATCCATCAAGGACGGCTGGCAGGTGGAGGTGGCTGATGCGTGGCTACGCAACGGCAATCCCTGGGAGCTGCCGAGGCAACTGCGCTACCCGGTGAAGTTCGGCGGTAACATCGAAAGTCACCGTGACGACGAGGGCCGCCTGCACAGCCGCTGGATGCCGGAGTCCATCATTCATGGCGCCGCCTATGACACGCCCATCCTTGGCTACGGCGTGCTTAACGTGAACCTGCTGCGCCTGTGGAAATCGGAGGCACGCGAGTCCTTCGACTTGCAGGCCTTCAACCACGGCGACTACTACGGCGCCGTGGACAACATGATTGTGGCCCAGAACATCAGCAAAGCGCTCTATCCCAACGACGAACCGGAGGCCGGCAAGACCCTGCGCCTGCGCCAGCAGTATTTCTTCGTCTCCTGCTCCCTGCAGGACATGATACGCATGACCCTGAGTGGCCAAAGCGGTCTGAAACAGAGTACCCAAAACAGCCTGGATCATTTTCCGGACAGGTTCGTGGTTCAGCTTAACGACACCCATCCCGCCATTGCCATTGCCGAACTCATGCGCCTGCTTATCGACGAGCACCAGATGGACTGGGATCAGGCCTGGGCTCTCACCCGGCGAAGCTTCGCCTATACCAACCATACCCTGCTGCCGGAAGCGCTTGAAACCTGGCCCCTGGAACTATTCCAGCGCAACCTGCCACGCCATCTCGACATCATCTACGAGATCAACAACCGCTTTCTGGATGACGTGCGCATCCGCTTCATCGACGACATTGCGCGGCTGGTCCGTATGTCGCTGATCGACGAAGGTGCTGGCGACGGCGTTCGCCGCGTGCGCATGGCCAACCTGGCCTGTGTCGGCAGCATGGCCATCAATGGTGTCGCGGAAATGCATAGCGAATTGCTCAAGCAAACGGTGCTGAAGGACTTTTACGACATGTGGCCGGAGAAGTTCCAGAACAAGACCAATGGCGTAACCCCCCGGCGCTTCATCGCCCTGGCCAATCCGCCGCTGGCCGCCCTCATCGAGGAGATCATCGGCGGCGACTGGCTGCGCCATCTGGAGAAACTCCGCCAGTTGGAACCTTATGCCGACGACAGTGCCTTCCTTGCCCGTTGGCGCGGGATCAAGCGCCTGGCCAAGGAACGCCTGGCGGACCACATTCATCGGAGCTGCGGCGTCAGCCTGGACATGGACACTCTTTTCGACATCCAGGTCAAGCGCATCCACGAATACAAGCGCCAGCATCTTAATGCGCTGCACATCGTAAGCCTCTACCATCGCCTGAAGCAAGACCCGTCGCTGGACATCACGCCGCGTACTTTTATCTTCGGCGGCAAGGCGGCGCCCGGCTATCACATGGCGAAGCTGATCATCAAGCTCATCAACTCGGTGGCCGACGTCATCAACCGCGACCCACAGGTCAACAAGGTGCTGAAGGTGGTGTTCGTGCCCGACTTCAGCGTCAAGATCGGCCAGCATATCTATCCCGCAGCGGATCTTTCTGAGCAGATATCCACCGCAGGCAAGGAGGCCTCCGGCACCGGCAACATGAAACTCACCATGAACGGGGCGCTGACCATCGGCACCATGGATGGCGCCAACGTGGAGATCCGCGCAGCCGTGGGCGAAGAGAATTTCTTCCTGTTCGGCAAAACCGTGCAGCAGGTGGATGAGATTTGGGCGGCGGGCTATCGGCCCCGGGACATCTATCATCACAACGACAACCTGCGCGACGTCATCGACCTGATCAACTCGGGGCATTTCTCCCATGGCGACGGCGGTCTGTTCCGTCCGCTGACAGACAATCTGCTGAATAACGACCCCTTCCTGGTGTGCGCCGACTTCCAGGGCTACATCGACTGCCAAGCCCAGGTGAGCCAGGCTTACCAGGATCAGGAACAGTGGTCGCGCATGTCCCTCCTGAACGTGGCGCGTTGCGGGCGATTCTCGTCAGACCGCGCCGTTCGCGAATACAACGCGGAAATATGGCGCGCACCTCCATTGTCAGTGGAAATATCCAAGGCATGACCGGTTCAGACGCGGGCGTCGGCTGCCAGTTCTGCTTGATCATTGATCCGTAATTCAGTTAGGTAAACCCCCGGCTATGCCGGGGGACTCAGTTAGGTTTGACCGTTCCGGCGGTCATTTGAAAGAGCAGCGTTAAAACTCAGCAACATCATTCCCTCCCCCATGCAGGGGGAGGGCTAGGGAGGGGGTAGAAACTAAGCATGAGCACAATCAAAATTTCTACCCCCATCCCAACCTTCCCCCTGCAAGGGGGAAGGAGTAAAAACCCCGCCGCCTTCAGGCGGCTCACGGTTTTATCGGCCCCTTTGAGGGGCTCACCC
>JANLID010000202.1 GCA_024654105.1 Gallionella sp.
TAACTTGATGAGCAGCCATGCCGCAAAAATCTTTCATTCCGGTCTTGCGTGAACTTGCCAGAGCCTATCAGGCGTTCGAAGCCTGTTCGGCGACCCATATCCGCACCCTTGACCTCACCCCGTCACAGTTCGACATCGTCGCCACGCTGGGCAACACGGACGGCATGAATTTCAAGGAGCTGGGCGAGAAAACCCTGATCACCAAGGGCACGCTCACCGGCGTGGTAGATCGCCTGGAGGCCAAGGGTCTGGTGCGGCGCGTCGCTTCGGCCAGCGACGGGCGCAGCCAGATCGTGCAACTGACGCGCAAAGGGGAGGCGCTTTTCGCCAGAGTATTTCCGGCCCACCTGGAGCATGTCGGTCAGTCCTTCGCCTCCTTCTCGCAGGCGGATCTGGACGCCATGGAAGCTAAATTGCAACGGCTGCGCACAGCGCTCTCCGCGCCAAATGAATTATCCACAACCACCATGAAAGGAAAATCATGACCAAGCCTGTATGTACGCAGAAAAGCCCCTATGCCGTTGAACTCGAGCCCGGCGACCACTACTGGTGCGCGTGCGGCCTGTCGAAAAGCCAGCCTTTCTGCGATGGCTCCCATGAGGGAACAGGCATCAATCCGGTAAAATTTGCCGTCACCGAAAGGGAAACCAGATACCTTTGCGGTTGCCGGGGCACCAAGGGCCAGCCGTTCTGCGATGGGACGCACAGCGAGCTTTGAACACCGGCTTCAAATCG
This sequence comes from Gallionella sp., assembly GCA_024654105.1. Classification (GTDB taxonomy): domain Bacteria; phylum Pseudomonadota; class Gammaproteobacteria; order Burkholderiales; family Gallionellaceae; genus Gallionella. Next base: position 736 of record JANLID010000202.1, read on the forward strand.
CCATGACCAATCACTACACCCGCACCGCCATCACCCTGCACTGGGCAATCGCCCTGCTGATCTTTGCCGCCTTCCCGCTTGGTGTATACATGCATGAGTTGCCGCTTTCGCCAGACAAGCTCCGGCTATATAGCTACCACAAGTGGATCGGCGCCAGCATTTTCCTGCTGGCCGTGCTGCGCGTGACATGGCGCACCACTCATCGCCCGCCGCCATTGCCCGACAGTATGCCGCGCTGGGAAAAACTTGCCGCCAACACCGTGCATTACCTGCTGTACGCGCTGATATTCGCCGTGCCGCTGAGCGGCTGGCTGATGAGCTCCGCCAAGGGTGTCCAGACCGTGTGGTTCGGCGTGCTGCCGCTGCCCGACCTGCTCGCCAAGGACAAGGAACTGGGCGACCTGCTCAAGGAAGTGCATGAAAGCCTAAATTTCGTCCTGCTCGGGCTGGTGCTGGCCCATATCGGCGCCGCGCTCAAACATCATCACTTCATCGAACGCGATGGAATACTGGCACGCATGATTCCGATTCTCGGGAAAGACACATGAAACACTGGCTGACAGTTGCGCTGCTGCTCACTGCCTCGCCGGCATCCGGCGCGGAATTCACCGTGCTGCACCCGCAGCAAAGCAGCATTACTTTTGTGTCGACACAGATGGGCGTGCCGGTGGAAGGCAGCTTCAGAAAATTCACCGCCCGCATCGCGGTGGACCCGGCCAGACCGGAAGCCGGCACGGCGCGCATCGATATCGATCTCGCCAGTATCGACACCGGCATCGCCGAAGCCGATGAAGAAGTCGCGGGCAAGAAATGGTTCGACACCAGAAACCATCCGGTCGCCAGCTTCGTCTCAAGCAGCGTCAAACAATCCGACCAAGGGCGTTATACGGCATCCGGCAAGATGACCATCAAGGGCAAGTCGCTGGACGTCAATGCCCCCTTCACGCTCAAACAAAATACTGATACGCTGACCATCGACGGCATGTTTCCGCTCAAGCGTCTCGATTACGGCATCGGCACGGGCATCTGGAGCGACACCGAAGTCGTTGCCGACGAAGTCCGGATTCGTTTTCACTTTACCGTTGCAAAAAAGTAATTCCATTTCCAAATCAAAAGTGAAATATTGTAGGATGTATTCCATGCACCAATGGCAATAGTGCATGGCATGGAATGCACCCTACACAGGTTATGGCTGTTTTAAAAAATGAATAAAATAACTGCCCAGAAAGGAAAATACCATGAACAAATCTCTCGCAATCCTCCTCGCCAGCCTGCTGACTGCTCCCGCCTATGCGGCGGACAACTACACCATCGATTCGCGCCATACCTGGCCGGTGTTCGAAGTTAACCACATGGGGTTCTCTACCCAGCGCGGCCGCTTCAACAAAAGCAGCGGCAAGATCACGCTTGACACTGCCACAAAAAAAGGCGGCGTGGACATCACGATCGAAACCGCCTCGCTCGACATGGGGTTCGACAAGTGGGATGAGCACATGAAGTCTGAAGATTTCTTCAACGCCGAATTTTATCCGGCCATGCACTTCATCTCGGACAAACTGGTATTCGACGGCGACAAGGTGGTCGCCGCCGAGGGCAGCTTCACCCTGCTTGGCGTGACCAGGCCGCTGACGCTCACCGTGAGCAATTTCCGCTGCGCCCCGCACCCGATGCTCAAAAAACCGGCCTGTGGCGCAGACATCACGGCCACCCTGAAACGCTCCGAATTCGGCATGACCAAATACGTTCCGGCGGTAAGCGACGAAGTGAAAATTTTCGTTCCGGTGGAAGCGGTGAAGGACTGATGAAAGGAGCAGCATGAGCACCGTACATATTGCGGCGGGCACGGTCGAACTCGACGGCGAATTGATCCTGCCGCCATCCGCCAAGGGCGTGGTGCTGTTTGCGCACGGCAGCGGCAGCAGCCGTTTCAGCCCGCGCAACACCTATGTCGCCGAAGTGCTGCAACAACATGGTATCGGCACGTTGCTGTTCGATCTGCTGACGCGCGAAGAGGATCAGGATTATGAGACGCGCTTCGATATCGCGCTGCTCACCCGTCGCTTGCTGGCGGCCACCACATGGCTGCAATCCAATCCCAAGATGCAAACCCTGAGCCTGGGCTATTTCGGCGCCAGCACCGGCGCAGCAGCGGCGTTGCAGGCTGCGGCGGAAATGGGCGGCAAGATCGCCGCCGTGGTGTCGCGCGGCGGACGCCCCGATCTGGCCGGAGAGGTTGCGCTGAGCCGCGTAACGGCGCCGACCCTGCTGATCGTCGGCGCCGCGGATTATGGTGTGATCGAATTAAACCAGCAGGCTTATGCGCTGATGAACTGCGAGAAGAAACTCGTCCTGATTCCCGGCGCAACTCATCTGTTTGAAGAACCCGGCACCCTGCAACAGGCCGCACATAGCGCCACCAAGTGGTTCACGCAGCATTTGTAAATTGAATCAGGCAGGGCAAGGGGAAAACCGGCCAACCGAAAAAATGCTTGCGGCTGCGCTCCGGCTATTCCGGTTGCCCGCCAATGACATCCCGAAGCAGCCTGTCTGCGATTTGCGCAAGCAGTGCGACATCAAGGGTGCCAATACATTGTTCTGCCATGTTGACTCCTTCAATAATTGCAGGACGTTCAGCCTCGGTCAGCTCCCATGCGTCAGTCTCATCTCCCCTTTTTCTGACTATCATCAAAATTTCAATGGCAGCATCCAGCGTTTCAAGCGCGAGGGGAATTTTTGTCTTTTTTTGTTCGAGTGCCGTGCGAATAACCGAAATGGCTGCCGCCAGCCGGCTGAAAGCAACAATATTAAACTGCCCAAGGCAGGCGGCCTGGTAAGCGGTATGCATATCCATCGCATAAACATCTTTCAGGCCACGCGTCACCGGGATACGAAGCGGAAGTTTTTTCTTCACCTGTATTTTTCTTTAAAGTTGCTGACAGCAAAAACTACAAGTATCGCTCTCTCACGCCGCAGCCAGCAGCGCAATCACTTCCTCATCGCTCACCTGCGGAAAAGATTGGTAGAACTGCCCTACCGCATAAAATAAATCCGGCGCGCTCAGGCACACTATTTCATCGGCGTAGGGGGACACTCTTTCCAGCGTATCCGGCGGCGCCACCGGTACCGCGCAAACCAGTTTTTTTGGGGACTTGGCGCGCAGCGCGTGCAATGCGGCAATCATGGTAGAGCCGGTGGCCAGACCATCGTCCACCACGATGACAATGCGCCCGGCCGGGTCGTGCGGCGGGCGTATCGGCGTATAGCTGGCGCGCCGCTCGCGCATCACCTCAAGCTGTGCGGCCTTCTCGGCTTCAATGTATTGCGAACTACCCCCTACCCGCCCGGCATAGTCTCCGAGATAGGTCCAGCCGGTCTCGTCCACCGCACCGATCGCGAATTCCGGGTTGCCCGGCGCGCGCAGTTTGCGCACCAGCACCACATCCACCTCACCGCCCAACTCGTCGGCGATTATCTTCGCCATCGGCACCGCACCGCGCGGAATCGCCAGCACCAGCGGGTTAAGTCCGCGGTATTGCGCAAGCGCTTCCGCCAATCTGGTTGCGGCATCCTTACGATCACGAAATATCATGTTCATTCCTCCTCATGTTATCCGGCAACCAACAGCCATAGGGTGCGCTGTGCGCACCATGGTGCGTGGAACGCACCCTACAATTACTGCCGCTGCCGCCGCGCCTCGAACAGGCAGATGCCCGCGCTCACCGAAACATTCAGGCTTTCCACGCTGCCCAGCATCGGGATGCGCACCAGCTCGTCGCAGGTTTCGCGTGTCAGGCGGCGCAGGCCTTCGCCTTCCGCGCCGAGCACCCAGGCCAGCGCGCCCTTGTGCTTGAAGCCATGCAAATCCTGTTCCGCTTCGCCCGCCGCGCCGACCACCCAGATATTGCGCTCCTGCAATTCGCGCAGGGTGCGCGCGAGATTCGTCACCGTAATGTAAGGCACGGTTTCAGCCGCGCCGCAGGCGATTTTTTCCACCGTTGCAGTGATACCGACGGCGCGGTCTTTCGGCGCGATCACCGCATGCACACCGAACGCGTCGGCGCTGCGCAGGCATGCGCCAAGGTTGTGCGGGTCCTGTACGCCATCCAGCACCAGCAGCAACGGCGGCTCGCTGAGCGTATCCAGCACATCCTCCAAATGCTGCACGCGACGTGCCGCATCGACGCGCGCCGCCACGCCCTGATGGCGCGTGCCGCCCGCCATGCCGTCGAGACGTTTCGCATCGACCGGGATGACGCGCACCCCGTTGGCTTCCGCCAGCTTGATCAAATCGCGCATGCGCGGATCGTTGCGTTGCGCTTGCAGATAAATCTCCAGCACGCCGTCCGGGTTCTGGCGGATGCGTGCAGTAACGGCATGGAAGCCGTAGATCAGGCGCAGATCAGCCATGCTTCTTCTTGCCGCCCCCTGATTTTTTTGATGCCGGTTTCTTTGCCGCCTTTGGAGTCGCAGCTTGCTCGGTCTCCTCGTGCAGCACGAAATCGATCTTGGTACTTTCCATGTCCACCTTCACGACGCGCACTCGCACCCGGTCGCCGAGGCGATAACGCTGTCCGGTGCGCTCGCCGAGCAACTGGTGCCTGGTAGCGTCGAAGTGGAAATAATCCTTGCCCAGTTCCGAGATATGCACCAGCCCTTCGACATACAGGTCGTCCAGCGAGACGAACATGCCGAAACTGGTGACCGAAGAGACCGTACCGGCGAACACACTGCCGAGATGATCGCGCATATAAAAACATTTCAACCAGGCCTCGACATCGCGCGTGGCATCGTCGGCACGGCGCTCGGCCATCGAGCAATGCACCCCCAGTTCAGCCCATTTCCGCGCCGGTTTGTATTGCTTGCCGTGCAGCACCGCCTTGATGGCGCGATGCACCAGCAGGTCCGGATAGCGCCGGATCGGCGAAGTAAAATGGGTGTAAGCCTCGTAGCCTAGGCCGAAGTGACCGACATTTTCCGGTTCATACTTTGCCTGGCGCAGCGAACGCAGCATCACGGTTTGCAGCAGTCCATGATCGGGACGGCCCTTGATGCTTTTCAGCAGCTTGGAATAGTCGGAGGCCTGCGGCTCTTCGCCGCCGCCCAGTTGCAGGCCGAATTCCTTCATGAACTCGCGCAACGCCTCCAGTTTCTCCGGGGTCGGCCCCTGGTGGATGCGGTACAGCACGGTGTGCTGATGTTCGTGCAGATAGCCTGCCGCGCACACGTTCGCCGCCAGCATGCACTCTTCGATGAGTTTGTGCGCATCGTTGCGGATTACCGGCACGATGCGCTCGATCTTGCCCTGCTCGGTGAAGATCATCTGCGTTTCTACCGTCTCGAAGTCGATTGCGCCGCGCTTCTCGCGTGCTTTCAATAACCTCTGGAACAATGCATAGAGATGTTGCAGATGCGGCACAATCGTCGCGTTCTGCTTGGCCAGCTCGCCATCCGGCTGCGCCAGCATCTCGGCAACCTGAGTGTAGGTCAGGCGTGCGTTGGAATACATCACCGAGGGGTAGAAGCGATATTTGCCGATATCACCGCTGCTGCTGATATGCATATCGCACACCATACACAGGCGGTCCACCTGCGGTTTCAACGAGCACAGCCCGTTGGACAATTCTTCCGGCAGCATCGGGATCACGCGGCGCGGGAAGTACACCGAGTTGCCGCGCAAAATTGCCTCGCGATCCAGCGCGTCGCCCGTTTGCACATAGTGGCTGACGTCGGCAATCGCCACCACCAGCCGGTAGCCGCCCTTCTCCGGCGCGCAATACACCGCATCGTCGAAGTCGCGCGCGGTCTCGCCGTCTATCGTCACCAGAGGCAAGTTGCGGATATCTTCGCGCCCTGCCCAATCTTCGGCGGCAACCACCGGGGAAATTTGTTTTGCCTGCTTTTCCGCGTCCTTGGAGAATTCATACGGCAGATCATGTTTGCGCAACGCGATTTCGATTTCCATGCCAGGATCAGCATAGTTGCCCAACACTTCCACGATGCGGCCGATCGGCTGGGCATGCTTGTCGGGATGCTTGAGTATCTCCAGTATCACGACCTGCCCGGCCTTGGCATCGCCCGCCTCGCCGGGGGCGACCAGGATGTCCTGGCTGATGCGCCGGTTCTCGGCCACCACGTAATGGATGCCGTGCTCCTCATACAGGCGACCGACCACGCGATTGTTGGCGCGCTCCAGCACTTCGACGATCTTGGCTTCCGGGCGTCCGCGCCGATCCACGCCGCTCTGCCGAACCATCACGATGTCGCCGTGCAGCACCTTGTGCATTTCCTTCTCGCTGAGGAACATATCAGCGCTGCCGTCCTCCGGCACCATGAAGCCGAAGCCGTCCGGGTGGCCTTGCACCTTGCCCTTGACCAGATCGAGCTTATCCACCACGCAAATGGCGCGTTTGCGATTGCGCATGATCTGCCCATCGCGCTCCATCGCCCGCAGGCGGCGCGCAAACAAGTCTTCTTCGTGCGCCTCGATGTGCAGCAATTGCAGCAATTCCTCATCGCTGACCGGGCCACCCTGGTCGGCAAGAACTTTCAGGATGAATTCCCGGCTCGGCAGCGGATGCTCGTACTGCTCGCGTTCGCGCTCCAAATGAGGGTCTTGCAGGCGTAAATTATTTTTCTTTTTCATCGCTTCGCGCCCCCTATCCAACTTTCCCCCGCAAGCGGGATAACCAGCGACTTGGCTGCGGTCGTTTGCAGCCTAGTCGAATGGCTAGTTGTTTCACCCAGAAAGGGCAATCGTGTAAAACATTTTTTATTCATTGACAATATTTCCTTTAACAATTAAATTGCGCGCCTTCGGCAGCTCTCAGCCCAGATGGCGGAATTGGTAGACGCGCACGGTTCAGGTCCGTGTGCCGCAAGGTGTGGAGGTTCGAGTCCTCTTCTGGGCACCACAACATGATATGGCTCGCGCAAGCGGGCCATTTTTCTTTTTGTGCCCAGAACAAGCGAAGCACCTGCGTGCTTCGCGCCAGGACTCGAAAGGCATCCGATGCAACGGATGCCGGGGTCGCACTTGCGTGACCGAGCCTCTTCTGGGCACCAATGCATTGAGGGAGGGTGAGTAGAGCGGTGCTGCGCACCTCAGTGGGAAGTGGGAAAACCGCTCTCCCACTTACTACTCCCCACTCCCTACTTCCCATCAAACGGATGGCGCAGCACGATGGTTTCGTCGCGGTCCGGGCCGGTCGAAACCATATCCACCGGCACACCGCAAACCTTGGCGATGCGCTCCAGATAGTTGCGCGCGGCTTGCGGCAGCTCTTCGTAGCGCTGCACACCTACTGTGCTTTGACTCCAGCCCGGCATTTCTTCATACACCACCTGACAATCCGCCAAGGCATCCGCGCCCGCCGGCAGAATGTCGCTTTCCACTCCGTTGATGCGATAGCCAACACCAATGCGCACGGTTTCCATGCCGTCCATCACGTCCAGCTTGGTGACACACAGGCCGGACACGCCGTTGATCTGGATTGAGCGCTTGAGTGCAGCCGCATCGAACCAGCCGCAACGGCGTGCCCTTCCGGTAGTGGCGCCGAATTCATGGCCGCGCTCGGCCAAGCCTGCACCGATCGGATCGCATTTATCCACCGCGTCATACAGTTCGGTGGGGAACGGGCCGGAGCCGACGCGCGTGGTGTAAGCCTTGGTGATGCCGAGCACATAGCTGAGCATCTGCGGCCCCACCCCGGCGCCGGCACAGGCCGCACCGGCGATGCAGTTGCTGGAGGTGACGAACGGATAAGTGCCGTGATCGATGTCCAGCAATGCGCCCTGCGCGCCTTCGAACAACAGACTGTTGCCCGCCTGACTGGCCTCGTACAGGGCGCGCGGCACGTCCATTACCAGCGGCTTGATGCGTTCCGCCAGTGCCAGCGTATCGTCCAGCGTTTTCTGGAAATCGATCGTTGCGTTGTGGAAATAGTTTTTCAGTACAAAATTATGGTAATCCAGCACCTCGCCCAGCTTGGCAGCAAAACGCTCGCGATGGAAAATATCCTGCAGGCGAATCGCGCGGCGCGCAACTTTGTCTTCGTAAGCCGGGCCGATGCCGCGCCCGGTGGTGCCAATCTTGGCGTCGCCTTTCGCCAGTTCGCGCGCTTTGTCGATCGCTTCGTGATAGGGCAGAATCAGCGGGCAGGCCTCGGAGATTTTCAGGCGGCTGTAAATGTCGATACCGGCCTGTTGCAACTCGTCCATTTCCTTGAGCAATGCCGGTGGCGACAGCACCACGCCGTTGCCGATATAGCACATCACATGATCGCGCAGGATGCCGGACGGGATCAGGTGCAGCACGGTTTTTTTGCCGCCGATTACCAGCGTATGGCCGGCATTGTGCCCGCCTTGGAAGCGCACCACGCCATGCGCGTGGTCGGTCAGCCAGTCGACAACCTTGCCCTTGCCTTCATCACCCCACTGGGTGCCGATTACCACTACGTTCTTAGCCATTACCAGACTTCCAATCTAAAAATTCAACCTTATGAACCACGAAGGGCACGAAGCACGCGAAGAACTGCAAGATTGACCCAAGGGCGCCGATCACAGCCATGCAAGGCTCGAGCAGCATGCCGCCAACTTCGTGATCTCTGTGCTCTTCGTGGTGAATTGTTTTTTCACGATCAAAACGCAACGACCTGCCAGACACCGTCGCGCAACACCAGTTCGCGGTCACATTGCAATTCTCCGCGCAGGGTTGCCTCACCAAGCAAATCCACTACCACCGCTTCGCCCGCTGCGCGCAGTTGCCCAATCTTGTCGCGCAATGCGGCATTGTTCTGGTACGGCGCGCGTATTCCCGCGCGGGATGCCTGCGCCGGCAGCAGGTTATACAACTGGCGCAGATCCATGCTAAACCCGGTGGCGGGGCGGGCGCGTCCGAAACTCTTGCCGAGATCGTCGTAGCGTCCGCCCAGGGCGATCGCATCGTGGCTGCCGGCATGGTAAGCGGCGAACACCATGCCGCTGTGATAATGGTAGCCGCGCAAATCGGCAAGATCGATGCCGACACGCGCAACCAGCGGCTGCAAGCTGGCACAAGCCATCTGTAACATACCCAGCGCGGCGCGTATTCCGGAATGATCGGGCAACTGCTGGCGCGCCCGCGCCAGCACTTCACCACAATTTCCGTACAAGGTTGGCAACGTCAGCAATGCGTCGCGCAAGGCCGTATCCAGCGGCCGAGTCAGAACTTGCAAAGCCGCGCTATCCTTGCCCTGCAACGCGGCGAACAATTCGTTCTCCAGCTCCCTGTCAAGCCCGGCGTGGCTCACCAGCGCGCGGAACACGCCGACATGGCCGAGATCGAGATGTACATTTTCAATCCCCAGCAAGGCCAAGAATTGCAACATCAGTTGCTGAATTTCCAGATCGCTCTCCAGCCCGCCGTGTCCATACAACTCGGCGCCAATCTGCAATAACTCGCGGGTACGGGTCAGACCGGCCGGCTGGGTATGCAGCACACTGCCGGCATAGCACAGGCGCGCCACGCCCTGACGGTTAAGCAGATGCGCATCAATGCGCGCCACCTGCGGAGTGATGTCGGCGCGCAATGCCAAAGTGCGGCCGCTCAACTGGTCGACTAGCTTGAAGGTGCGCAAGTCCACATCGCGGCTGCCATCGATCAGCAATGACTCGACATACTCCAGCATCGGCGGTGCGACCAGCTGATAGCCATGAACGCGCATCAACTCGAGGAACTGTGCGCGCATCTGTTCGATCCGCCACGCCTCGTCGGGCAGTATGTCTTGAATGTATTCGGGAAGCAGCCAGTTCGGCATTATTTAATCCAGCATAGTAGGGCGGGCTGCGCCCGCCACCAAAAACATGCCGGGCAGCACCCGCAAGGGGTGCGCCGTGGTTGTAAGGGGCTGAAACCCCGACAACACACGCAGAGCCCGGCCTACAAAACCCGGCACCACAGCGCTATTCATTTAACCAGGTACAACAGCAGCAATCCGAAAAGCATTGACGTGATGCCGATGAAGCGCAATTGTCCGTCCGTCAACGAAACCATTTTACGGAAGGTTTCGCGCCAAAAATTGGGAAGCACGAACGGTAGCAAACCTTCAATCACCAGCATCATCGCCAAACCGATCAGCCAGTAATCCAGCACTGCTTATCCGCCCTTGCCGGAACTCTTCAGATACTTGAAAAATGCCGAGCTCGGGTCCAGCACCATCATGTCGCTTTTGTTCTTGAAACTTTGTTTGTAGGCTTCCAGGCTGCGATAAAATGAGTAAAACTCCGGGTTGCGCCCGAATGCAGTCGCGTACAAGGCGGATGCCTTGGCATCGCCTTCACCCTTGGCTTGCTGTGCGGTGCGGTAGGCTTCGGCCATAATCACCTCGCGTTGCCTGTCAGCATCAGCCTTGATTTTTTCACTCTCGGCCGCACCGGAGGCGCGCAGCTCATTGGCGACACGCTTGCGTTCGGCATCCATGCGTCGATACACCGATTCGCTGATTTCCAGCGGGAAATCGACGCGCTTCAGGCGCACATCCAGCACCTCGACGCCGATCTTGCGCGCATCTGCATCCGCCTTGGTGCGTAACACTTCCATGATTTTGTCGCGCTCGCCGGATACCACCTCGTTAATGGTACGTTTGCCGAACTCTTCGCGCATGCTGGAGTTGACCGTCTGTAACAAACGCGTCCTGGCGCGCACTTCATCGCCGCCGACGCTGACGTAATACTGTTTCACGTCGACGATGCGCCATTTAACGAAAGAATCCACCAGCACGTTCTTCTTTTCCGCGGTAATGAAACGTTCCGGATCGACAGTATCCAGCGTCAGAATACGCGAATCGAAATAGCGCACGTTCTGCATCAACGGCACCTTGAAATAAAGGCCGGGTTCAGTCTTGATACCGACCGCCTCACCCAACTGGAACACGATCGCATTCTGCCGCTGATCCACCACGAATATACTCATGCTCAACACAATCAGCGCGGCAACTGCGCCGATCAGTACGTTACCCATATTCTTGTTCATCGTGCCTCCCTGTCGCGTCCCAGCAACGAATCGCGTGCGCGCTGTGCTGCGGTGTTATCACTTGACTGCGAAGTGGCGGGTAACGCGTCAACTGCCGCGCCGGTTGCGCGCGTGCTCTCAATCAGCTTATCCAACGGCAAGTACAGCAGGTTGTTGCTGTTTTTTTGATCGATCATCACCTTGCTGACGTTGCCCATCACCTGTTGCATCATGTCCAGATACATGCGCTCGCGTGTCACGGCAGGCGCCTTTTCGTATTCGACGAGAATCTGCTTGAAGCGGCTGGCATCACCCTCGGCATTGGCGATCACACTCTGCTTGTAACCTTCTGCCTCCTGGATGAGGCGGGCCGCTGTACCACTGGCGCGTGGCACCACGTCATTCGCGTAAGCCTGGCCCTCGTTCTTCTGGCGCTCGCGATCCTGTCCCGCCTTCACCGCATCATCGAAAGCCGCCTGCACCTGTTCGGGCGGTTGCGCATTCTGCATGGTCAGCTTGCTGATCAGGATGCCTGATTTATAACGATCGAGGATTTCCTGCATCAATTTGGTCGCCGCAGCCGCGACTTGCTCGCGCCCTTCATACAGCACGAAGTCCATCTTGCTTTTGCCAACCACTTCGCGAATGGCGGTTTCTGCAGCCTGACGCACGTTCTCATCCGGCATGCGATTGTTGAACAAATATTCGGCCGGGTCTTTGAGGAAATACTGCACCGCGAACTGGATATCGATGATGTTCTCATCGTCAGTCAGCATCAGCGACTCTTTCAGCATCTTGTTCTTGACGTTGTCGCGATAACCGACCTCTACCGTTCTCACCTGGCTCAGATTGACAATCTCCACGGTCTCGATCGGGAACGGCAAATGCCAACGCGGGCCAGGCTGCGTCGCCTCGAGATATTTGCCGAAGCGCAACACCACACCGCGCTGACTGGCATCCACGATATAAAAGCCGCTGCCCATCCAGATCAGCACAGCAATGACGGCGATCAAACCGATACCGGGACCAAATCCCTTGACTGGCTCCTTACCGCCGGATTTGCCGTTACCGCCCTTGCCGCCCATCAAGGCGGCAATTTTTCCATTAAGCTTGCGCAGCAATTCTTCCAGGTCGGGTGGCCCGCCACTATTTTTGTTGCCCCACTGCGGGTCATTCGATCCCATAACTCATCCTTAATTTAATCGGTTTGTCCAATTGCTTCATGTGCTTGACGCGCACCCTTGGCTTCAGCCAGGGCGAGCCGCAAACCATCCAGACCCGCGCCGCTTTTGGCACTCAGAAAAACGCGGGCAATTCTACCATAATCGTCACGCTGCACGCTGGGCGGTATGTCCTGCAAATCGATTTTATTGAACACCAGAACCTGCGGAATATCCGCCGCGTCAATCTCCGCCAGCACCTTGTTGACTTCGGCAATTTGATCGTCCCGATTGGCATTGTTGGCATCCACTACATGCAGCAACAAGTCGGCCTGCACCGTCTCTTCCAGTGTGCTGCGAAACGCTGCAATCAGGGAGTGCGGCAGATGACGGATAAACCCGACGGTATCCGATAGCACGATTTCGCCCCGTCCTTCGGTAAACATGCGGCGCGAGGTGGTATCCAGCGTGGCGAACAACTGGTCGGCCACATAAACATCGGCGCGGGTCAGTTTATTGAATAATGTGGACTTGCCCGCATTGGTGTAACCCACGATGGACACCGACAGCACGTCGGCGCGATTGCGCGAGCGGCGCTGTACAGCGCGTTGATGCCGGAGTTTTTCCAGCCGGTCTTTCAATAAATGGACGCGCTTGTCCAGCTTGCGCCGATCCAGTTCCAGCTTGGTTTCACCGGGACCGCGCGCGCCCACCGCAAATTTCTGCTGTCCCATGCCGACGCCCTGCCCGACCAGACGCGTGGCGAGATACCTGAGTTGCGCCAGTTCCACTTGAACCTTGCCTTCGTGGCTTTGCGCGCGCTGCGCAAAAATATCCAGAATCAGCATGGTTCGATCGATTACGCGCGTATTCAATTTGGCAATCAGATTGCGCATTTGCGCAGGGGAAAGATCGTGATTGAAAATGACCAGCGGCACTTGCATCCGCTCGACGATTTCGGCAATTTCCTGCACCTTGCCGCTGCCTGCGAATAATGCCGCATCGGGACGTTGCCGTTTGCCCTCGACGACAGCAAGCGTGCGCACTCCGGCTGTTTCGGCCAGCAGACGCAATTCTTCCAGGCTTTCGCTGTAGTCGTTTTCGCCGAAATCAATACTGACCAGCACTGCGCCATTGGAGCCGGCAGGCGTTTGCTGCATTATTCGGAATCGTCGGGATAAGAAATACTGACCGCGCGTGCCGGAACAATGGTGGAAATGGCGTGTTTGTAGACCATCTGCGTGACAGTGCTCTTCAGCAGTACTACATACTGGTCAAACGATTCAACCTGGCCTTGCAGCTTGATGCCATTTACCAGATAAATTGCAACCTGCACATGTTCTTTGCGCAGCGCATTGAGAAATGGATCCTGTAGCTGCTGTCCTTTTGTGCTCATAATATTATTGCTTTTATTTAGTTAGGAACGGGATGGCACTTTACTGGATTCCGGCGTCGCTGTGAACACATTCGTTCAGAATAAACTGGCTTCTCCAAGGGGATGAGACGGAATTTCGGCCCAAAGTCGGCATTTTATGGCGCGCCCCGAGGGGATTAGGCAAAATTCCGGCCTGAAATTTACGATCAAATCCGCTTGGCAAGTCCAAGTTGGTGGTGGAATGAACAGGAAGCTGGACAGGCCGCCAGATTCAGCATTTTGCCCGTACAATGGCGAACAGTCATGATTGCCTACATTATCCGCCGCATTCTTTACGCCATACCCATTCTGATCGGGGTAAATCTGCTCACCTTCGCGCTGTTTTTCGTGGTGAACACGCCGGACGATATGGCGCGCATGCAACTGGGCATCAAGCGCGTCACGCCTGAGGCCATCGAAAAGTGGAAACAGCAGCGCGGCTACGACAAGCCGTTGCTGGTCAACAGCGCGGCCAGCGGCGCAGACAAAATTACCGACACCATCTTCTGGCAGAAATCTGCCAGCATGTTTGCATTTGATTTCGGCTACTCGGATGACGGGCGCAGCATCGGGCGCGAGATCACCACGCGCATGGGTCCCAGCCTCGCCATCGCGCTACCCACCTTCCTCATTGGCCTCGTCGTCTATGTCAGCTTTGCACTGCTGATGACACTGTTTCGCGCCACTGCGCTGGATATCGCAGGCGTGGCATTGTGCGTGTTGCTGATGTCAATTTCCGGCCTGTTCTATATCATCGGCGGGCAGTTCGTGGTGAGCAAACTGTGGCATCTGGTGCCGATCTCAGGCTATAACGGCGGTGCAAGCGCTTTCAAGTTCGTAGCGCTACCCATCCTCATCGGCATGATCGGCGGCATCGGCTCCAGCAGCCGCTGGTATCGCACCATTTTCCTGGAGGAAATCGGCAAGGACTATGTGCGCACCGCACGCGCCAAGGGCTTGTCGGAGTTGCGCGTGCTGTTTAGCCATGTGCTGAAGAACGCGATGATCCCGATCCTCACCGGCGTAGTGGTGGTCATTCCGTTGCTGTTCATGGGCAGCCTGCTCACCGAGTCGTTCTTCGGCATTCCCGGTCTGGGCAGCTACACCATCGATGCGATCAACGCACAGGATTTCAGCGTGGTGCGCGCGATGGTGTTCCTCGGTTCGGCGCTGTATATCGCCGGGCTGATCCTCACCGATATTTCCTATACCGTCGTCGATCCGCGAGTGCGATTGTCATGAATTTCATGCCGGTTATTCTGTGGAGCGATGCGCTGGTATTCGTGCTGCTGGCAACGGGAATCACCACGGCCTGGTATGTGCGGCAGCGTGAGCATCTGCTGTTGCCGTGGCGGCGCGTGGCGCGGGGTAGCGTAGCAATGGTGTCGCTGCTGGTATTGTCGCTGTTCCTGCTGGTGGGGTTGCTGGATACGCTGCATTACCGTGTGGCGCTGCCAGAACAGAATAATAGCGGGACGGCGTATTCGCCGGAGGTGTTGAGCGTGTTCGACAAGCTGGTTGAACCATTGCGCGTCCAAACCGAAAAAACTTATTCCGGACCTTTTGCCATCACACTCTACGCCAAGGAAAGCATCACTGATGCGCAGGGCAATGCGTTGCGCGATTACCCAAGATTGCGATACGGTGGCGCGCATCTGACCGATGAATCGCAGCGCGATGGCGACGTATTGTGGCGAGCAATCAAAGGGGTGGCGCTTGGAGTAATATCCGTTATTGTTTTTATCGTGCTTGCAGGATGGGCAAAGCGCAGCTTGCCCACGCGGGTTGAACATGCACCTGTTGGTGGGCGCGTGTCGTGCACACCCCACACATTGCACTCCTTGCTTGCCGCCGTCCTTATCATTGCCGCCTTTACCGGAGCCGTCGCCAACCTTGCCACTGCCTATCATGTACTTGGCACCGACAAAGTCGGGCAGGACGTGCTGTATCTGTCGCTGAAAAGTATCCGCACCGGCCTCATCATCGGCACGGTGACCACGCTGGTAACGCTGCCGCTGGCTTTATTTCTCGGCGTCGCCGCCGGTTATTTCCGTGGCTGGGTAGATGACGTGATTCAATATATCTACACCGTGCTGAGTTCCGTTCCCAGCGTACTGCTGATCGCTGCAGCGGTGCTGATAATGCAAGTGACCATCGACACTCATCCCGAGTGGTTCGACACCGCCGCGTCGCGCGCTGACCTGCGGCTGGTGTTCCTGTGCCTGATTCTCGGCGTCACCAGTTGGACCGGTTTGTGCCGCCTGCTGCGCGGCGAAACACTCAAACTGCGCGAAATGGAATATATCCAGGCGGCGCAGTCATTCGGCGTGTCCTCATTGCGCATCCTCACGCGTCACATCGTACCAAACGTGATGCACATCACCCTGATTGCGCTGGTCATGGATTTTTCTGCGCTGGTGCTGGCCGAAGCGGTGCTGTCCTACGTCGGCGTCGGCGTCGATCCATCGATGATCAGCTTCGGCACCATGATCAACGCGGCTAGGCTGGAGATGGGGCGCGAGCCGATGGTGTGGTGGGCGCTGGCTGCGGCATTCGGCTTCATGCTGGTGCTGGTGCTGGCGGCAAACCTGTTCGCCGACGCAGTGCGCGATGCGTTTGATCCGCGCCTGAACCGGACGGAGTAACTACGCGAGCGTCCAGAAGTGTCTTCATGCTCTCCATCGTCGCCGGCCTGAAATAGATTTTCCCCACGTATCAACTCCTGCGCCTTCGAATGCAGCCGGGGAATACCTCGCGCCAGCGAAACGATTCCGCCGATCGCCAGCAAATCGGGCCCCCGTTGAACCAAGGGGCTTCCGCAGCAAAATTTGAGCTTACCCAACCGCCCAGCATGATCTGGGTCAGCACCAGACCAAGTCGCGAAAATCCTCGCCAGTTTTGCGCTTCATTAACGCCGGCTTCGCCAGTTGGTGCCATCAGTCTCAACGCGATCCATTCGAGCAAAGTCAGCGTGGCGATCCCGCCAGCAAGATGCACCGGGATGATGACCGCACGCGGCAGACAGGAAAATGCCCAGATGCCGAATGCCGCCAGAAAAATCATCAACCCCAGCAGCAGCCCCACCAGGTTTTGTAGTCTCCACTGCCACGTTGCATGGTTGCGTGCGGCATGAGGCTGGGGAGGTTGTTTTTGCTTCAGCGCATTTTCCCCATAGCAGGCAGGCCGCCAGAACAAGTTTCAGATACATGTGATATTCGCCCCGGCCGCCGCTATTTTGTGCAACCGCTGTTATTGATGCTTCTGTCCGGCATGGTGGTATTGCAGTATTTCACTTCTACCAGAACGGCATTACGCAAATCGGCACCGATCAGTGTGGCCCGCGTAAGATCGGCGCGAGTGAGGTTGGCATCGACCAGACTGGCCATCGCGAACACTGCCCCTGTCGCGTTGGCGCCGGTCAGATCGGCTCCTTTAAGATTGGCCAGTGACAAGTTCGCGCCTGCGAGGTTGGCCTCCCTGAGGTTGGCGCCCGGCAATGTGCTTTGAGAAAGATCGGCTTTGGCCAGATTGGCATGCGAGAAATTCGCGCCGCTCATATACGCCAGAGACAAATTAGCCCCGGAGAGATTGGCATTGGACATATTCGCTTTTGTCAGGTTGGCCTCAGTGATCCTGTCGCCGCTCAGATCGGCACCCGACAAGTCAGCTCCCGCAAGGTCGGCACTAGCCAGATTGGACTTGGTCAGGTTCGCCCCGGAAAGGTTGGCACCGGGACAACTGGCTCTTCGCTTGATCTCACAGCCGTTGATGGTTTGCCGCGCATTGGCTGTCGAGACCAGCAATACAGCGATGACAAGCGGCCAAACGGCATAAGTTTTCACTGGGTATTCCTTGCTGTCTAAAAAGTATTGTTTGTGGTAAAAAAAACAATGCAATTATAATCGTTCGTGTATATAGCATCGGGATCCAAAGCACGGACCAATCCCGAATCCGCCAATTGGCCATTTTAATGAATAAAAGTAGGCACAATGACCGCTGAGACCGTTTCCATGTTGGAAATTTACCCAATGGACAGCTTCGCCATGTGCCCGATCGCATGCCATCTGCGATATATGTTTCACCCAAAGCTCGTTCAGCGCCCGGATTCGGGAGTCACATTATGCTGATCCAGCTTGCCGTCATGGGCATGCTGGCGGCATTGTTACCGCTGGCGATCGTCTGGGTGTCGAGCGATGCCGACAAGTATCGCAAACTGGTATGGGTCACGCTATTCCTCACATTTGATCTGATCATGTTCGGCGCTTTCACACGGCTGACCGATTCCGGTCTCGGCTGCCCGGATTGGCCCGGCTGTTATGGACATGCCAATCCTCTGCAGGCGCATGCAGACATCAGTGCCGCCGAGGCCGCGATGCCGACCGGCCCGGTGACGGTCATGAAAGCATGGATAGAAATGATACATCGCTACCTGGCGATGGGCATCGGTGTGCTTATCGTTGCCCTGATGATAATCGCATGGCGCAGGTGGCTGCAAACGGGCCGCAGGGAAATGAAATTTTCGCCGCTGTTTCCGACACTGCTATTTGTATTCGTTTGTGTGCAGGGTGCTTTTGGCGCATGGACTGTCACGATGAAACTGCAGCCGGTCATCGTGACCATACACCTGCTGTTGGGCATGGCGTTGCTGGCGCTCCTGACATGGTTCGGCGCGCATTTAAGCGACCATCCTGCAGTGCAGAGATCAGCAGTTGCGCTGCGCATACCGGCAATGCTGACCTTCTTGCTGCTGTTGATTCAAATCGCGCTCGGCGGTTGGGTCAGCACCAACTATGCGGCGCTGGCATGCACGGACTTTCCGCTGTGCCAGGGTGAGCTATTTCCTCAAATGGATTTTGCCAACGGCTTTGCGTTATGGCGCGATCTGGGCATGACTGCCCATGGCGATTACCTGCCTTTCCCTGCTTTGACCGCGATCCACTGGGCGCATCGCGTCTTCGCCTTCCTCGTGGTTGCGTCGGTCGCATGGGTGGCACTTCGAGCATTCAATGTTGACGCCTTATGCAAGACAGCGCGCTGGCTATTGATCATGATCGCACTGCAATTTGCTATCGGGATATCGACGGTGTTCCTGAAGTTACCTCTGGCACTGGCAGTGGCACACAATGGCGGCGCCGCACTTCTCGTAATATTGCTGGTCATGCTGAATCACAAGATCCGCACCGTCCGGGATTGAGCTCCAGTCAAGTTTCTTCATAGGTTTCCCCGCACATCTCCGGCTGTATCACTCACTTTGGAAGCTTCTTCCCGTCAGGCATCTTCGGGGGAGCGTGAGTCAACCTTATACTATGTGCCTCAGTTTTTTCCACAACATAATCGCTGCCAGTATCAAAGCCCCATATCCATGCGCCGGCACGGCGAGTTTTGAACGTCGTATCAGTCCAGTATTTGCCGGGCAGGGATTCCGGGAAATACGATTTTGGAAAAGTGGGACCTGGAAATAAAACGCTGGTGTCCACTATGGTGTTCAATTCAAAACGGCTGGGCAGATACCAATCATCGAGACCGCAGAGTTTTATCGCATTGATCGCCTTGATGTAGGATTCAGTATCGCAATCGCTGCCGGTGCATACCCCGGCGTCGGCTTTGCCTGCGAAACCGCCGTTGGTATATTGATCCGAATCGTACCAACTGTAAGTATTATTGATGCTTTGCAATCCGGATTCGGATTTTTTTACTTCCCAGATCAAACCCGATTTGTTATCCCGCACGCAAGCCCATGGTTGTTTGGCATAGTCATTGCCGTCGTTGATACTGCCATCCTGATTAAGGCGAGTCATATCAAATTTATACGGCTTGGGAGTGAAAGCGTCGCCACAACCCGCGATTACCAGGGGGCACAGCAGCAAAGCAATGCTGCGGTAAAAAGCCGTGGAACCCTTTGGCATCGTGCTTTTATTCATCATTTTTATAATTTGGTGTACCCGGAAGTAAATGTTGGGAATATCTGTTCAGCAAAGGGCGGGCATTATCGTGGAATTGCACGCGCTGTTCAAGCAACAGTGCATCCGGCAAGCTCCATCGGGCAAGGCGGATCGGCGCTTTGCGCATCCAGCAAATGACTTGTACTCATTTCCGTTCCACTATCTCGGTTGGTACTTTACCCTTAGCCGGGCTGAGCAGATTGGAACGGAATAATTCCAATTCCAGGGTCAATCCTTTGAGATCGGCTGAAGCAGCCCAGAATTGCCCGATTCGTTCATGCTCGGCACGACCGCGCAGGCGCGGCTCCCTTTCTGCAGTCAGGCGCTGCTCTATCCACAGCACGCCCGACCGGTGGTAGCAATCGCTCTCGCGGCAACCGGTAATAAACACGCCATCGGCCTGATGGTCGCGCAGCGCATACTCAATAAAGGATGGCGGAAGCATGGCAGTACAGGGCAGGCTCATTACGGCCACGCCTTCACTGCGCAATTCCCCAATATTTGCCGCGTTATCGCAGCCGAATACCATGACCCGCGCATCGCCCTTCAGCTTTGCAAGATCACCCGTCATCGCGGCGCGAAGATCAGCCATTGGCATGGAGGGCATTTCGATTCCGCTTACATATCCGGCATCGCTCCTGAAAGGGGTCGAAGAGGGGCACGCGCCGGCGCAAATGCCGCAACTGACGCAACGGTCCGGGATGACCACCGCTTGCTCCATGAAACGCTTGCCATCGCTGCGCGGCTGCATCACCACCGCCTCATAAGGACAATCGGCCACGCAACGCCCGCATCCGTTA
>JANLID010000209.1 GCA_024654105.1 Gallionella sp.
AATTTCGTAGGGTGCATTCCATGCACCAATGGCGATGGTGCATGGAATGCACCCTACTGTTTAATTGCACTTCTCGTTCCCACGGTCTCCGTGGGAACGATGCGAAAACTAACCTGCTTGCTACAAATCGAAGCATACAAGGGTGGGATTGCAACCAAAGGCCGATCAAACATAGCAAGACTTATGCAATTAGACACCGCGTTATTCCTGTTTCTATTGCGAATTGGAATAACCTCTAATGGACTATTTGGGTTAAAATGCGCGAAAGTGCGGCGTTGGTAAAATATTCACAACGCTTCCGCAAGCAGCGGAAAAGAAATGTTAAAATTAACCTAAGCCGGATAAGCCGGAACCAAAAAATGCAGGGTGGATAAAGCACGCAGCGTGTATCCACCCATCCGCCGAGACAATCCATTGGTGGAACGCTACGCCCTTCGACTATGCTCAGGGCAGGCTTTTTCCACCCTACTTGGAAAGCCGCGCCAGTGTTTGATTTACAATACACTCTTGTCACAAATTGCAATGATTTAACCGATAAGTGACTGATGTAACCGTCATGGAACTTCGCGCGTCAAGGATGACCTAATGGCAGCAGAAATTTTCTGAGCGGGTGGCTTTTTAGAGGATGGAGAATGTTCAAGATATTATCGGCTGAGAAGGCAAAAATGGCAGGGCTGCTGCTGGGTATCTTATGCGCTGCCACCGCTGCGGCGGCGAACGCCATTACGTTCACTTACTCGGAGAAGTATTCCTCCTGCGATACGCTGACCGTGTCGCCGGCCGGCGTGATTACATGCAATTGCGCCTCCCCGTTTACAAGTTCCGGCGGGGCATTTTTTTGCAATACAGGCGGCGCGACCGCCTTTCGCTTCAATTTTTCCAGGCCGTTGTCATGCGCGGCGGGTCTGGACATCAATGCGGCGACGGGTAGCGTGGATTGCGCCACGACACTGCCGTCGTGCACGTTAGGCGCCGTCCCGCCCGGCACGGCTGCGCCCGGAGATGTGGTCGCACTGACCGCAACATGCAGCAACACCCCAACCGGCTACCAGTGGACATCGGCGCCCGAACTCGTCCCTGCATCCAGCACCGCCCAACTGACCATTCCGGCGACAACACCGGCGGGTTATTATTCTTATTCCGTCATGGCGAGTAACGCCGCCGGCGCAGGCAACAGCGCCAGCGCTATCTTGAAAGTCGCTATTCCAGGCGAGTACGGACCGTTAGCCTATATTCCGGGCAATGGCAATTCGGGCAAGGTCTCGGTGATTGATACCGCAACCAATACCGCCAGTTCCAACCTCCTTGGCGTCGGCGCCATTCCTGTTGGCGTGGCGGTGCACCCGTCGGGCATCAAGGCGTATGTGACGAATCAGGGACACAACACCGTATCGGTGATCGATGCCGCCACCAACGCGGTGATTGCCACCGTGGATGTCGCTCCCGTGGGCCAAAGCCCTGCGGGCGTGGCGGTCACACCGGATGGCAGCAAGGCGTATGTGGCGAACTATACAACCGACAACGTATCGGTCATCGATGCCGGGTCTGATACCGTTCTTCGCACAGTGCCCCTGCCTGCCGGCAGCAAACCCACAGGCGTGGCAACAACGAAAAAACCGGACGGCACCCGGCAGGTTTTTGTGGCAAATAGCGGCGCCAACACGGTGTCGGTAATCGATCCCGCCACCGATACGGTCGCCTATACGGCATACACGGACGCCGGCCCGCATGGCGTGGCGGCAAAACCGGATGGCACCAAGATTTATGTGGCAAACAGCACCAGCAACAGCATCACGGTGATCGATACCAGCACTTACCAATCCGCTGGCTATTCCTTGGGTGCGAGCGCAGTTAAGCCCCAGGGTATCGCGGTGAAGCCGGATGGCACCGAAGTGTATGTGGTGAATAACGGCAGCGGCACTGTATCGGTGTTCAACACCGCCGATAACACGATCTCCGCTACCATCTCTGGCCTTGGCGCTTTGCCCTACAGCGTGGCGTTCAACCCGGCGGGAAGCCTGGCATACGTCACGAACAGCGGCAGCAGCAACGTATCGATCATCGACACCGCCACGCGTAGCGTTGTCGATACCATCTCCGTCGGCGCCACTCCGTATGCGCTGGGCCAATTCGTTGGACCCGCCAGCCCTTACCGGGGACTGTGGTGGAACCCGAGTGAAGATGGCTGGGGGATGAGCATCACCCAGCATGGCAGCATGATTTTTGTTGCAGCCTACACCTACGATCAGACTGGTCAGCCCACCTGGTACGTGATGTCGAGTTGCCCGGTTGGCGGAACGAGCTGCACCGGCGACCTCTATGAAGTGACGGGCGGCACGCTCCCGACAGTTGCATGGAACGGATCGGGCCTGAAGGTCAACAAGGTTGGCACGGGCACGCTGACCTTTACCAACGCCGATAGCGGCGATTTCACTTTCACAATTAATGGGACTGCCGGTTCCAAGACGATTAGTCGGCAGGTCTTCCGTGCGGACACTACTACGCCGGCGGTGAATTACACCGACTTGTGGTGGAATGCCGGCGAGTCCGGCTGGGGGGTGGCGCTGACCCAGCAGTTCGGCACAATCTTCGCCACCTGGTATAGCTATGATGCCGCCGGCAATGCGACTTGGTATGTGGCCTCCGATTGCGCCGTGGCGGGCAGCGGCTGCACCGGCGACCTCTACCATGTCGCGGGCGGCTCTTCCCTGACCAGCGTCTGGAACAGCGCAAGCAAGGTGGTCACCAAGGTCGGAACGATCACCTTTGCCTTCTCGGATGCCGGCAATGGAACGATGAGCTACAACATCAATGGCGAGACCGGCAGCAAAATTATCACCCGTCAGCCATTCTAGGGGTGCTCGTGTCCTGCGGCGGATATTTGTTGGATATCAAATGTGCTTTAATGAAGGCGAGAAGTTCAAAATGCTTAAAGTGATGAAAAAAGGACTGACAGGGTTGATGCTGGCCGCCATGCTTGCCATGGCAAGTGCGGCAGGAGCCGCTGCATTTACTACCACTGGCGCTGCTGCGCCAACTTGCGCCGGAGAAGTCACAATAGGCGCCAATGGCGCGGTGACCTGCGCTGCGGGCGGGGTAACGCTGCAATC
The DNA here is from genome assembly GCA_024654105.1 of Gallionella sp. Classification (GTDB taxonomy): domain Bacteria; phylum Pseudomonadota; class Gammaproteobacteria; order Burkholderiales; family Gallionellaceae; genus Gallionella. Next base: position 3,111 of record JANLID010000209.1, read on the forward strand.
CTCTTGTACCGGTGACATCGTCATCGATTCCCGGGGCGTTATCCGGTGCAGCGTGACGGCAACGCCGCCCGCCTGTACGCTTACTCAGTCACTATTCGCCGGGCAAACCCGGTTGACCGTTACTTGCACTCCGGAAGCCACCTACTATATCTGGTCAGCCAACACCGGATTTGCCAGCACTGATTCGGGCGGTTTTATTTCGCCGACGGTCACCACGACCTATACGGTCAAAGGCGTCAATGCGGCGGGTGAAGGCAATACCGCCTCGCTTACGGTAACCGCAGGAGCTACGCCAACGCCAACGCCAACTCCAACGCCAACGCCAACGCCAACGCC
>JANLID010000269.1 GCA_024654105.1 Gallionella sp.
CGCACGACCTGCATCCCGATTTTTACAGCACCCATTTTGCACTAGCCTATGCCGCACAGCGCGGCCTGCCGGTGGTCGCCGTGCAACACCATCACGCGCATATTGCCGCGATCTGCGCCGAACATCGCATCAGCGAAGTCGTGCCCGGGGATGAAGTGCTTGGCCTGGCGCTGGACGGCGTGGGGCTGGGTACCGATAACACACCGTGGGGTGGTGAGCTGTTGCGCGTGGCAGGTGCAAACTTTCAACGCCTGGGGCATTTGGCGCTACTCGCCATGCCGGGCGGCGACCGTGCCGCGCGCGAGCCGTGGCGCATGGCGGCGGCGGTGTTGTTCCGCTTGAAGCGCGGCGATGAAATCGCGCCGCGCTTCTCCAACCAGCCGGGAGCCCAGACAGTCGCGGCGATGCTGCAACGCAACCTGAACTGCCCGGCCACCTCCAGCATGGGGCGGCTGTTCGATGCCGCTGCAGGATTGCTCGGCGTGAGCGAAATACAAACTTTTGAAGCGCAGGCCGCGATGCGGTTGCAGGAACTGGCGCAGCATCATGGGCAAAGCGCGCCGCTGAAGGATGGCTGGCGGATCGATGAAAACGGCGTGCTGGATTTTTCGCCGTTGCTTGCCGTGCTGGCCGATTGCCGCAAAGCAGACCATGGCGCGGCGCTGTTCCATGCCACGCTTGCCGCCGGATTGGCCGAATGGGCCGAATGGGCCGAACGTGCGGCGCGTCTGCACAACATCACTTATGTCGCGCTGGGCGGCGGCTGTTTCCATAATGAAATGTTGCTGCACACTTTGCGCGACAGGCTTGTTTCGCAAGGGTTGCGGGTGCTGACAGCGCAGCAGATGCAGCCTAACGACAGCGCGATTTCCTTGGGGCAGGCCTGGGTGGCGGCGCGGAAAAGCAGGGAAGGGCTTGTTTAGCTTTGCTTGCCGGGCGGCTGCCAGCGTTTCAGCAGCAGCGCGTTGCTGACCACCGACACCGAACTCATCGCCATTGCCGCGCCCGCGATCACCGGGTTGAGCATACCGGCGGCGGCAAGCGGAATGCCGAGAATGTTGTAGGCAAAGGCGAAAAACAGGTTCTGGCGGATTTTCCTGAGGGTGGCGCGTGACAGTGAAATCGCATCCACCACGCTCATCAGGTCGTTGCGCATCAGGGTGAGGTCGGCGGCTTCAAGGGCGATGTCGCTGCCGCTTTTCATGGCGAAGCCGACATCTGCTGCCGCCAGTGCGGGCGCGTCGTTAATGCCGTCGCCAACCATGCCGACCAGGTTGCCTTCGGTTTTGAAGGTTTGCACCACTGCGGCCTTGTCCTGCGGCAACACTTCGGCGCGAAACTCCTTGATGCCGGCCTGCGCCGCGATGGCCTGTGCGGTGGCGGTGTTGTCGCCGCTCAGCATGATCACGCGAATGCCCATGTCGTGCAGTTTGGCAACCGCAGCACGGCTGCTGTCGCGCAACTGATCGGCGAAGGCGATGAGGCCGAGCAGCATGTCGCCGCGCGCTACGGCGATGACGCTCTTGCCTTGTTGTTGCAGCGCGCGTAACTGCGCGTTGTCCAGATCGACGCCGGATTGCGCGATGAAGGCGGGCGAGCCGAGCAGGTAGCTGGCGTCGCCGATCGTGGCGTGTACGCCGCTGCCGGAGCGTTCGCTGAAGTTTTGGGTTGGGGTGGGCGCGATTTGCTGTGATTGCGCATGCTCCAGCAGGGCGCGCGATAGCGGGTGGGTGGAATTTTGCGCGAGGCTGGCAGCGATTTGCAGCAGTTCGAAGGATCGAAAGTTGATCTTCACGTTCGCCTCCTCTCCCGCTTGCGGGATAACCAGCGACTTGGCTGCGGTTGTTTGCAGCCTAGTCGAATGGCTAGTTGTTTTATCCAGAGGATTGAGGTGAGGGAAAACTTGCTTTGTTGAAGACGAAGCAAGTTTCTGCGCGATGCCGTCTGCGGGCAGCAGGTCGGTGAGCGCCGGTTTGCCTTCGGTCAACGTGCCGGTCTTGTCCAGTACCAGCACGGAAAGTTTGTGCGCGTTCTCCAGCGCGGCGGCATCCTTCACCAGGATGCCCGCGTGGGCCGCTCGCCCGGTAGCGACCACCACGGCGGTGGGCGTGGCCAGCCCCAGCGCGCAGGGGCAGGCGATGACCAGCACCGATACGGCGTTGATCAGCGCGGTTGTGAATTCGCCGCCCAATGCCCACCACGCGGCAAAGGTCAGTGCGGCGATCACCAATACCACCGGCACGAAAATACCGGAAATCTTGTCCGCGAGTTTCTGGATCGGCGCCTTCGAGCCTTGCGCCTGTTCCACCAGGCGGATGATGGCGGCGAGCTGCGTGTGCGAACCGACCGCCAGCGCGCGGCACTTGAGCAGACCGTGCTGGTTGAGCGTGGCGGTATATATTTTATCGGCGGGCTGTTTGCTCTGCGGCAGGCTCTCCCCAGTGAGCATCGATTCATCCAGGCTGGACGTGCCTTCCAGAACCTCGCCATCGACCGGCACACTTTCGCCGGGGCGCACGAAGAACACTTCATCGGGGCGCAACTGCCCGGCGGACACGTCAAGCATTTGCCCGTTGCGCTCTACGTGAGCGAGTTTGGGTTGCAGGTTGATGAGGGCTTCCAGCGCCGCCGAAGCCTTGCCTTTGGCGCGCGCCTCCAGCAGCTTGCCGAGCAGCACCAGCGTGATGAGTGTGGCGCTGGCCTCGAAATACAGCGGCTGGTCGAGTTGCAGCGCCACCACGGCGCAGCTCATGAAGTAAGCGGCGCTGGTGCCGAGCGCGACCAGCACGTCCATGTTGCTGCCGCCGCTCCTGAGCGCGCTCCACGCGCCGCTATAAAAGCGGCTGCCCGCCCAGAACTGCACCGGCGTCGCCAGCAGCCATTGCAGCCAGCCGGGCATCATCAGGTGAATGCCGAAAAACATCAGCAGCATTTCAAGTAGCAACGGCAGCGTTAGTAGTACCGCGATGCCAAATTGCAGCAGCTCGCCCCGGTAGGCTTGCGCACGCGCGGCTTTTTCGGCGGCGAAATCGCGCGCCGGATGCGCGTCAAAACCGGTGTCGCGCACGGCGGCAATCAGCCGCTCGACATCAGATAGTTGCGGGTCGAAAGTGATGCTGGCTTTTTCGGTGGCGATATTGACCACGGCAGAAACGCCGGGCAACTTATTCAAGGTTTTTTCCAGGCGCGCCGAACAGGATGCGCAGTGCATCCCGGTGATTTGCAGGTCGATGTGATCTGGAGCAGCCATGCGCGGATTATATGTGCACATCACCGGTAGCAGTTGCGGATGCAATGTCCGGCAAAAGCCGTCCAGCCACAACGAGTGTCGAGGTGATGGCTACTTTTTGGCCGGGCAGGTGCTCATGCCAAACAGGGTATAGGCAGGGCAAAACCTGAAAATACCTGTCAGCAGCGGTACGACGCCGATCCAGCCCCACACGCCGATGATTCCGGCAGCCGTCAGCGCGATGAGTGCCACGCCGGCGATGATGCGCAAAATACGATCTATACTGCCAACATTGATTTTCATTTTAAACTCCTTGGATTGATGAGAGTGTTCAGGCTACAAGAAAACAAATCGTGCTGTCTGTGACAAAAATTACAGAACAGTTTTGAGGTATAGAGCAACACAACAGTACATTTCAATCGAGGTTCGAGTCTGAAGAGGTGCGTTTTTAAGAGTTTTCAGGCAGCCGTTTGTCGGTAAAATAGCCTTGAAGAGAATGGCACGCGCGTCGTTCAGACGCTGAGCCGCCTCATTATCACTGATTTCCCTGGCTTGCGCATCGAGTTGCTGGAATGTAATGTCGCGCTTGAGATATTGCTTGGACAAGGGCAGTGATTTGAGTTTCTCGTAGGGGGTGGGCGCAGCAATTTTTGGGCAGTGACTCGGGACGGTGCTGGGGATTAGAATTGGCGGGTTCTTGAATAAGTTGTTTGGCAAGGATGATGACAAAAATAGCGTCCATGATTTGCCGGAAAAAAACAGCCGCTACTCCGCCCATAAAGAAGTAATTTCCAAAATTAATTTTCAGTCTGGGCATAAGCACACCATCAGGTAGAATGGGACATGGATAGCAGAATTATTTTCATCAAAACCAGCAAGGGCGAAGAGGAGGCGCACAACAAGACTTCACTTCTTTTTGGCGACAATAAACGCGCCTTGCTGATGGTGGATGGGACTGCCACTTTTGGTGAAATCAGTAAACGTGCTGCGCCTAGTTTGCGCAGCATTCTTGACGAAACGCTTGGGGAGCTGGAAAAGGGCGGCTTCATTCAGGATAGGGACAAAGTCACCAATATTCCCAGAATGGTTGTTCCGACCAAAATGGCTGTGCCGCCGAAAAAAAAGGTGGACAACGGTCTCGATGAACTGGATTTTACCGCCGTTTTTCGTGCGCCTTCCCCTGAGGTGCTGGCTGCCGAAGCGGTCAAAGCAAAGGCAGAAGAGGCTGCAAAATTAAAGGCGCAGCAAGAAGCGGAAGCCGCCCGAATAAAAGCGCAACAGGAAGCTGCGCGGATCAAGGCTGAGGCCGAGGCAAAAGCCCGGGCCGAGGCTGAAGCCAAGGCGCGCGAGGAAGCCGAGTTGGCCAGACAGAAAGCTGCCGCTGAGGCCAAGGCAAGAAAAGAGGCCGAGGCTGCCATATTGAAGGCGCAGCAAGAAGCTGAAACGGCGCAGCGCAAGGCTGAACAGGAGGCCAAGGCGCGC
>JANLID010000270.1 GCA_024654105.1 Gallionella sp.
CATTTCATGCACCATGGTGCGCACAGCGCACCCTACACAACTACGTTATGCACGCCATCACGGCGCCGGGTTTGGATACACCCTGTGCACCGCCTCGATTTTCTCCAGAACTTCCGCCGCTAGTGTTATCTCCACACTGTCCAGATTTTCCTGCAACTGCTGCACGCTGGTTGCGCCGAGCAGGACGCTGCTGGTGAACCAGCGCGTGCGGGCGAAGGCCAGTGCCATCTGCGCGGGGCTGAGCCCGGCTTCGCGGGCGATGTGCACATATTCCTTGGTTGCGGCAGGTACGTTGGGTTTGTAGTAGCGTTGGCCGAAGCCCTGAAACAAGGTGACGCGTCCTTTTGCCTGCGGGTTGGCGAAGTATTTGCCGGTGAGATGGCCGAACGCCAGCGGGCTGTAGGCGAGCAGACCGACGTGCGTGTGGCGGCAGGTTTCCGCAAGGCCGTTCTCGAAGCTGCGGGTCATCAGGTGGTAGGCGTTCTGGATCGAGACGATCTTCGGCAGGCCGAGCGTTTCGGCGCAGCGCAGGAATTCAGAGACGCCCCACGGTGTTTCGTTGGACAGGCCGATATGGCGCACCTTGCCGGCCTTGACCAGATTTGCCAGCGCTTGCAGTTGTTCGGCAATCGGCACGCTGTCGCGCTCCTGCATCACGTCATAGCCGGTTGCGCCGAACATCGGCACATAGCGATCCGGCCAGTGAATTTGATACAAGTCCACGTAGTCGATCTGCAAGCGGCGCAGGCTGCCGTCCAGCGCGGCGGCGAGTTGGGTGCGGTCGATGCGCGGCCCATTGCGTATCCAGGTGAAGCCGCGCGCCGGGCTGGTGATTTTGCTGGCGACGATCAATTTGTCGCGTTGCTGGCGCTTCAGCCAGATGCCGATGTAGCTTTCGGTGCGCCCCTGTGTTTCGGCACGCGGCGCGACCGGGTACATCTCGGCGGTATCGATGAAATTTATTCCGTGCGCCACTGCGAGGTCGAGCTGCGCGTGTGCCTCCGCCTCGCTGTTCTGCTCGCCGAAGGTCATCGTGCCGAGCGCCAATGCCGACACTTTCAGATCGCTTGCGCCTAGTCTTACTGTGTCATTAAACATACTTACCCCCACCGCAGCAAGGGCATCGCTGAAGCGCGCGGGCGATTGCTTGCGCGATGAGAAATCGCAGCGTTGGAATCGAATCCGGCACATGCCGCCGTGTTCGTCCGTCTGCCGCGAGGGACGTAATCTGCGGGTAACGGAGACGTTTCTGGTCGAGCGCAGTTTTTTTCGGAGCCGCCACCGTGGCTGAGGCGCTGGGCAACGAGAAAGCCGTAGGCCGCGATACACAGGGTGGCGTGGTGGTGAAACCCCTGCCAGCCCCGGCCCTCGTAATGCGAGAGGCCGAACTCCTGCTTGAGTTCCTGATAGTCCCGCTCGATGCGCCAGCGCATTTTGGTGACGAAGACCAGTTGCTCCAGCGTGGCATCGAGCGGGGCGGTAGAGAGGAAGTATTTCGTCGGCTCGGGCTCGCCTTCCGGCCATTCGATCAGCAGCCACTCCTCGGGGCGCATTTCAGTGCCAAGGTAATCCCGGTGCGCGGGACGTACGCGCACCCCGGCGAAGCGGGATGAGAGTTCGTTGTCGGTGCCCTCCCGCCAAGCGACAGTGCTCCAGGCTTCCGCTGGCAATGCCATCGCCAGCGCCTTCACAGCAACCGGCTCATTCGGGTGCCCGGCCAAAAGTTTTTCGGAGCCGGGTTCCCGGCGCAGCCGCGTCGGGCGTATGCCGCGACCGGACCAGGGCTTGGGCGGCAGCGGCGCAGTGCCCGGCGCCCATACCGTGGTGGCCGGTCGGATACCGACCGCGTAGAGCATGCCCAGTTCAGTGATGCCATCACGAAAAGCGGTTTCGTCGCCATACCCCGCATCGGCCAGCGCAACTCCCATGGGCACGCCTGCGAGCTTGGCCTGACGCATCTGCTCCAGGGCAATTTCCGGCTTAGTCGCAAACACAATGTCGCCGGGGACGCCAGCCGCACGGCAACGCGCCGGGTCAGCCGCCCAGTCTTTGGGAAGGTAGAGTTGGTACGCGATGGGAATGCTGCCCCGTTCGCTTGCCAGCGACAGGCTGACCGCCACCTGGCAATTGTCCTGCTTGCCCAGTTGGCCGCAATACTGCCGGGCAACGCCGACCGAATGCTTCCCCTTCTTCGGGTAGCCCGTGTCGTCGATGATCCAGTAGTTTCCGCTATCAAGCCCGAGTACCGGTACGACCCAATCGCGCACGCGCTCCATGACCGCAGTGTCCGACCATGTGGACTTGGCCACAAAATGATGCAGCGACTGGTGCTTGGCCGCCACATGCAGCGGGTCGGAACAGGCCGCCAGCGGTTCGACGCTCTTGCGTGCAATCGGCAGCATCAGCCCCCGGCAGTAGTCCTTCAATCCGGTGCCCCGATCCGCATGACCCAATACTTCGCACAGGTGCTCAAGATAATGTTCGAATTCCGCCAGATTTCCCATTGCACTCCCCTTCGATATGGAATGCACCATTATCGCAAGGTCTGGTTAAATTTGACACAGTAAGATTAGCTGTCTGTATTCCATAACCGTTCCCATCAGTGAATGCAGTTTGGGTTCTGCGACAAAGCCGCTAACCCATCCCAAGTGGCTGTTGTAGGAGCGCGCCCTGCGCGTGAACACCCGTCGCGCGCAGGGCGCGCTCCTACAGGCCTTTCGCGATTTCTCTTAGCATATCCGGCGACAGGTTGGTCAGCGGGATGCGCCGCGCCTTGTCGAGATTCGTGTAGTGCTTGGAGGTTGCGCGGAAGTAGCTCGGGTCGTAATGCAGCGTGAGCAGTTCCGCAACCAGAGTGGCGAAGTCTCCGGCGCGAATCAATGAATTCCAGTGTTCCAGTTGCTGGCTGCCGTGGAAACGGTGCAGTGCCTGCAAATGCGCAATCAGCGTTTCCGGATTGACGAGGTAATGATGGTAGTCTTCCAGCAGCCCGGCAACGCGCACTTCGAGCGGCGTTTCCAGCAGCAGGCATTCGCCGGCGTGCATTGCGGCGACCAGCCCGGCAGGCAGAGTGATGCTGCCGATCTTGTTGCTCTCCGCTTCCACGTATACCGGTCGTGTCGCGTCGAATTTTTGCAGGGTTTGCAGCAATACGCTGCCGAACCATTTCTGCGAAGGCTGCGCCTGTTCCGGCAGTCTGCCCAATACCGAGCCGCGATGCTGTGCCAGCATTTCCAGATCCAGCACTTGATGGCCTGTGTTTGCCAAGGCAGTGAGCAGACGGCTCTTGCCCGATCCGGTTGCACCGCAGATCACGCGAAGGTTCAGGCGCTGCGGCAGTTCTTCAAGTTTTTCCAGCACATCGCGGCGATAGGTTTTGTAGCCGCCCTCCAGTTTGTGCGCTGACCAGCCGACCTGCGCGAGGACGATGGACATTGCGCCGCTGCGCTGGCCACCGCGCCAGCAATAGATTAGCGGATGCCATGATTTCGAATGATTGCGGAAGGATGTTTGCAGATGCCTGGCAATGTTCTTCGCAACCAGCGCCGCACCGACCTTGCGCGCCTCGAACGGCGATACCTGTTTGTATAGCGTGCCGACGGTGATGCGCTCCTCATCGGATAGCACCGGACAGTTGATTGCGCCGGGAATGTGGTCCTCGGCGAATTCTGCCGGGGTGCGCACGTCGATAATTTCGTCAAATTCGCCGAGCTGTGATAGGTTTGCGGTTCTGAACAACATTGTGTAAAGAGGAAAACCTTGTGTCTGAAGTGAAGTTGACCCAATTGTCGCACGGCGGTGGCTGCGGTTGCAAAATCGCGCCGGCGCTGCTGCAACAGATTCTGGGCGAGGCAAAAGAGAAATTGCCGTATGCCAACCTGCTGGTTGGCACGGAGACCAGCGATGATGCGGCGGTGTATCGCCTGAACGACCAGCAGGCGATCATCGCGACCACCGATTTTTTCATGCCGATTGTCGACGATCCATTCGACTTCGGGCGCATTGCCGCGGCCAACGCGCTGTCCGACGTGTACGCGATGGGCGGCACGCCGATCATGGCGCTGGCGATCGTCGGCATGCCGATCGATAAGCTGCCGGTCGAAACGATACGCGCGATCCTGCAAGGCGGTGAAGCGGTATGCCAGGCTGCCGGCATCCCGCTGGCGGGCGGGCATTCCATCGACTCGCCTGAACCGTTCTACGGTCTGGCGGCATTGGGCATCGTGCATCCTGATCGGTTGAAAAAGAACAGCAGTGCGCGGACGGGCGATAAGCTGATTCTTGGCAAAGGGTTGGGCGTGGGCGTGTTGGCGGCGGCGCTGAAGAAGGGCGAATTGTCCGCCGATGGCTACGCGCAGCTCATTGCTACCACCACCCAACTCAACACGGTGGGCGGCGCGCTGTCTGCGCTTGAGGGTGTGCATGCGCTGACCGATGTGACCGGATTCGGACTGCTCGGGCATCTGCTGGAGATATGTCGCGGATCTGGGCTGGGCGCCGAGCTGAGATTCGAACAAGTGCCCGTCTTGGCAAAAGCCCTGCCGCTGGCGCAGCAAGGCTGCGGCTCCGGCGCGACCGACCGCAACCTGGCAAGCTACGGGCATGAGGTGGATTTCGATGTGCGATTGCAAGACTGGCAACGCCGTCTTCTGGCTGATGTGCAGACCAGCGGCGGTTTGCTGGCGAGCGTTGCAGCAGAAGTGGCGGACGAGGTGCTGGATATTTTCCATCGCAGCGGATTCGAACAGGCGGCGGTGATCGGCACGATGCGGCAGGGCGCACCGCGCGTGTCAGTAGTCTGAGTACTTCTTTGCGCTGCCGCGCACCTGTTCCGCCGGATACTTCAGTGCGTTCTTTTCCAATTTGCGCAACGCGGCGTCAAGCAGGTCAATATCCAGCTTATCCGACAGGCGCACCAGATACAGCAGGATATCGGCCAGCTCTTCGCTGACGGCCTGTTTGTTTTCGGCGGAAAGGCTGGCTGACTGCGCTTCAGTCAACCACTGGAAATGCTCCATCAGCTCGGCGGCTTCCACCATCAGCGCCATGCTCAGATTTTTCGGTGAATGAAACTGATCCCAGTCGCGTTCTGCGGCAAATGCGCGCAACTTGTCGCGCAGCATCAACAAATCGGGTGGATTAGGCATGGCGCAGCTCCGGTAAAATCTGAAATGATTGCGGGCTATTGTAATACGCGGCGTGACGAGTATACGCCGCCCTCATGCGTCCGCACTCTGCGATACCCGTAAATAATGCTTGACGTTTAACGCGTCTCGGTAATATTATTAGCCATGACGATCCGATCATTTCTTTGCGCAGAGACAGAAGCGCTTTACGAAGACAGAAAGCCAAGGCGGTTCAGGAACATTGAATCCGTCGCGCAGCGCAAGCTGCAAATGCTTGAGGATGCAGTGGAGTTGCGAGACTTGGCATCACCCCCAGGCAACCGGCTCGAAGTGTTGAGAGATGATCGAAAAGGGCAGCACAGCATCCGCATCAATGATCAGTGGCGCGCGTGCTTTGTCTGGACTGCAACCGGACCAGAAAACGTAGAGATAGTCGATTACCACTGAGCGAGGTTATAACATGGCAACGAACAAGATGAGACCGATTCACCCAGGAGAGGTAATCCGCGAGGAATATCTTGTGCCAATGAATATGAGCGCCCATGCTTTAGCGATTGAGTTGCGTGTGCCTGCAACTCGAATCAATGACATTGTGCGGGAGCGCCGCGCCATTACGCCAGACACTGCACTAAGGTTGGCGCGCTGCTTCGGCACCACGGCGCAATTCTGGCTAAATCTGCAAAGCTCGTTCGACCTGAAACAGGCTGAGAGTGAGACCGGGCTGCGGATCGAGCAGGAAGTCAGGCCGCTGGAAGGAATGGCCGCCTAACGAGTAGCCTTCTTGTTTGGGGGCATCGATGGGGGCATTTCAAATAGCTAAATTTCCGCAGTAGGCCGCATATTGTTATTCAAAAGTGATTGTGTGCAGGAGCATGGGCAGAAAAAAATAACGCCACGAAAGTGGCGTTATTACTTGCTGTGTGGCGGAGAGGGGGGGATTCGAACCCCCGTTAGGGCATTACCCTAAACACGCTTTCCAGGCGTGTTATAGAAATCAATTAAAACCTGTATTGACGTGGCTTACATGGCATGCAAAAATGCAATAAGTTATTTATTGGCACAATTTTGGCACAGTAAGGGGAGACGGGCATGGCGACCATTCGCAAAAAAGGCGACTTCCAGTGGCATGTACAGATTCGCAAAAAAGGTTTTCCGACGATTACCAAGACTTTTACCGCCCGTACCGATGCCGATAATTGGGCAACGGTCAAAGAAAGCGAGATGGTACGCGGTTTGTATACCAACAGTAGTGAAGCCGAGCGTACAACCGTTGGCGATCTAATTGATACCTTTATTAAAGAATTTGCGCCGCACCATTACCGGCAACGCGAAGACAAGAAAGAGGCTTGGCGCTATCAGTGCGCCCACCTGAAAAATGCGCTGGGCGCATATTCCCTTTCCGCCCTGGATCAGAAGCTGGTTGCAAAATATCGAGATGACCGCCAAAAAATCGTGAGCGAAAGCACGGTACGAAAAGAACTGTATTTGCTTTCAAAGGTGCTGGATTTTGGCGAGACCGAGGCTGGGATTACGCTGCCGCGTGGTAATCCCGTATCTAAAATACGCAAGCCTGCGGACGGCAAATCCCGCGACAGAAGGCTTACGAACAAGGAATGGGATAAATTTGTTTCCGAGTGTAAGGCCAGTCGCAATATATACCTGTGGCCTGCCGTCGAGTTGGCCGTAGAGACGGCCATGCGCCAAGGTGAGTTATTAGGCTTGCTTTGGAAAAACGTAGATTCGAAACGCAAGGTTGCGTTTCTTGAGGTGACGAAAAATGGGGAGGCGAGGACAGTGCCGCTCTCACCCCGCGCTGTAGTCGTGCTGAAGGGGCTTTCACGCTCGATCAAGGGGGACGTGATACCGGTGCAGCGGATGACGCTATACCACGTCTTCCATGCTGCTGTAGTGAGGGC
>JANLID010000024.1 GCA_024654105.1 Gallionella sp.
CGACAAACTCTACGTGCCCGTCTCGCAACTGCATGTCATCAGCCGCTACAGCGGCGGCGCGCCGGAAACCGCGCCGTTGCACAAGCTCGGCAGCGGCGCATGGGACAAGGCCAAGCGCCGCGCCATGCAGCAGGTGCGCGACACCGCCGCCGAACTGTTGAACCTGTATGCGCAGCGCGCCACGCGCAAGGGGCATGCGTTCAAATTGAACTACCACGATTACGAAGCGTTCGCGGCAGGCTTCGATTTCGAGGAGACACCCGATCAGGCTGGCGCCATCGAGGCCGTCATCCTCGACTTGCAATCCGGCAAGCCGATGGATCGGTTGATCTGCGGCGATGTCGGTTTCGGCAAAACCGAGGTTGCGCTGCGTGCCGCCTTTGTTGCGGTAATGGACGGCAAGCAGGTCGCGGTGCTGGTACCGACCACCCTGCTCACCGAACAGCACTTTCAAAACTTCTCCACCCGTTTCGCCGACTTCCCGGTAAAGATCGCCGAGCTGTCGCGCTTCCGCTCTGCGAAGGAAAGCAGCCAGGCGCTGATGGACATGGCGGAAGGCAAGCTCGACATCATCATCGGCACGCACAAGCTGATCCAGAAGGACGTGAAATTCCACAACCTCGGCCTGGTCATCATCGACGAGGAGCACCGCTTCGGCGTGCAGCAGAAAGAGCGGTTGAAGGCTTTACGTGCAGAGGTGGATGTATTGACGCTCACTGCGACGCCGATCCCGCGCACACTAGCGATGTCGCTGGAAGGGCTGCGCGATTTCTCGGTGATCGCCACCGCGCCGCAGCGCCGGCTGTCGATCAAGACCTTCATCAGCAATTACAGCCAGGGCGTGATCCGCGAAGCGGTGTTGCGCGAACTCAAGCGCGGCGGGCAGGTGTATTTCCTGCACAACGAGGTGGATACCATCGCCAATATGGCGGAGAAACTGGAGACGCTGCTGCCGGAAGCGCGCATCCGCGTGGCACACGGCCAGATGAACGAACGCGATCTGGAAGCGGTGATGCGCGACTTCACCCACCAGCGCTTCAACGTGCTGCTGTGCTCCACCATCATCGAGACCGGCATCGACGTGCCCACTGCCAACACCATCATCATGAACCGCGCCGACCGCTTCGGCCTCGCGCAACTGCACCAGTTGCGCGGACGCGTCGGGCGTTCGCATCACCAGGCCTATGCGTATCTCTTGGTGGACAACATGGAAGGCCTCACCGCACAAGCAAAGAAACGGCTGGAAGCGATCCAGGCAATGGAGCAACTCGGCAGCGGCTTCTACCTCGCCATGCACGATCTGGAGATTCGCGGCGCGGGCGAAGTGCTCGGCGAATCGCAGAGCGGCGAAATGCAGGAGATCGGTTTCAGCCTGTACGCCGACATGCTCTCCGCCGCGATCAGTTCGCTACGCCAGGGCAAGGAACCGGACATGGCGCACCCGCTCGGCGTGACCACCGAGATCAACCTGCACACGCCCGCCTTGCTGCCGGACGGCTACTGCGGCGATATTCACCAGCGCCTGGTAATCTACAAACGCCTCGCCAACTGCAACACGGAAGAAGAACTGGAAGACATGCAGCAGGAACTGATCGACCGCTTCGGCCTGCTGCCGGAGCCAACGCAAGCGCTATTCGACTGCCACCGCCTGCGCATCCTCGCCAAGCCGATCGGCATCAGCAAAGTGGACGCATCTGCGGAAGTGATACAAATCCAGTTCGTCCCGAACCCGCCGATCGACCCGATGAAGGTCATCACCATGATTCAAAGCAAACGGCACATCAAGATGGCGGGGCAGGACAAGCTGAAGATTGATTTGAAGTATGGGGATCTGGGGCGGAGGGTGTTAGCGATAAAAAACTTTTTTAATGAATTGAAGTGAGTCTTTGTTGGGTGCGGCTGAAGATCGCCAGAGGCGCGGGCGCTACGTCCACCTACAACGCCATGACTTTCAACGTTGAAAAGCGCACTTTGCGCGAACTCTCGGTTATCGTGCCTCCGAGAGTTCACACAATCAAACAACGAAGGCAGAAAATCATCCTCCGTCAATATATTAGCCACAACGCGAGCCTGCCGCGTTTGTGCCGTTGCTACTGGATCGCGCCTCGAAGAGGTTCTCGTACCCGGAGGGTGCATCATATTACCAGTGCTCCATCAAAATTCACTGCACGAAAATTTTCATACTCCTTGATGTGTAACTCCACTGGTTCGGTCAAACGATAGAGGCGCAAGCAGTCTTCTTTTTCGTCTATCTCATCGAGCAGTCGCCGCTCTAATTCTTCAAGCTGCATCTGATCGACCTTGCACTCAAAGACAGAATTTTGCACACGCTGCCCGGTACTCTCGCATACTTTCGCGACGCGGCGCAGCCGTTTGCGCCCGGCTGCGGTTACGGTGGATACATCGTAAGTGATAATGATCAGCATGGCCGTCGAGTTAAACTCGCACAGCGAGACCGCGTCCCTCTCCCCCGCTTGCGGGGGATAGCTAGGAGAGAGGGAACGGGCATGATGGGTTTTATTATCAGAGGTAGCATTATTGTCATGCCCGTTAACGGTAAAGGAACGGAAGATAGCCTTCCATTTCGCCGCGCAGCGTGCGCGCCATGAAGCGCGCTTGCAATAACGGCAGCAGGCCAATCGGCACTTTGGTTTCCAGCAACGGGTGCATCACCTCTTCCTGTTTGCGTTCCTGATAGGTAATTACCACGGTACGGCGCGCATCGCCTTCGAGCAGTACCGCGCCGCCTTCACGTTCGGCAAAATCGTTGGGGCCGATCTGCCCCCGGTTAATCAGGGTGAGTGCCAGCCCGGGATCGTATGGAACCTCAGTAATGCGTCCGATCTGCCCCCGGTTAATCAGGGTGAGTGCCAGCCGGTCGGCGAATACCCCCGGTGGAAATACACCCCTTCGTTCAGGCTCATCTGTCGTTGGACAAGTCTCATCTGGACAAGGCTCATCTTGCGACACAGACCAAAATCGGTTCAAATGCCGCAAATGGAACAACATGACCAGCATGGCATCATTATTCAGACGCAGGCAAATTATTTGCCTGAGCAGTCCGACGAGTTAGGCAACCGTTTTGTGTTTTCCTACACAATTACCATCACCAATATGGGCAACAGCACTGCCAAGCTCATCAGCCGCCACTGGATCATCACCGACGCCCACAACCATGTACAGGAGGTGCGCGGACAGGGCGTAGTAGGAGAGCAACCATTGCTCAAGCCGAACCAGAGCTTCGAATACACCAGCGGCACAGTATTGACCACCCAGGTCGGCACGATGCGCGGCAGCTATCAGATGCAAGCTGTCGACGGTGCGCAGTTCGATGTCGAAATTCCACAATTTGTGCTAAGTGTGCCGCGTGTTTTGCATTAGCAGGTTAATGGATAACGCCAAAAATGTAGGGCCGCGCCGCGCCGTGCCGATGCCGGAACAAAAGTTTTATGTGCTCCTGCTGCCGTTGTTTTTTCTTGCCGCCTGCGCCGTGCCACCCAGGCCGCCGGCTATCCCGCCTGTTGCGCTTCCCGCCGCGCCGTTTGCGGTAAGCAAATGGGAGATGCTGCCGGACTGGCAAACAATAGATTTGCAGCCAACTTGGGCAGCCTTTTTGCAAAGCTGCCACGCTTTGAAAAGCAAGCCGGATTGGCAAACGGTATGCACGCGTACCGAAGAATTGGCTCAGCCAGATAACACCGTATTGCGCGCTTTTTTTGAGGAAAGTTTCACGCCCTACCAGGTATTCAATCCGGACGGCTCGTCACAAGGCCTGATTACCGGCTATTACGAACCCAGGTTGAGGGGTAGCCGTGTCAGAACGGATCGCTTCCATTATCCGCTGCATGCGGTGCCGGACGACATACTGACCATCGATCTGAGTGAGGTATACCCGCAATTAAAGGGGCTGCGCCTGCGCGGCCGATTGCAGGGCCAACGCGTCATACCCTATTACAATCGCGCCGAAATTGACGACGGCAAGGCCGCGCTGCAAGGGCGCGAGTTGTTCTGGGTGGAAGATGCGGTGGATCTGTTCTTCCTGCAGATTCAGGGCTCGGGACGCATCGAGTTGCCTGATGGCAGCCTGGTAAAGGTCGGTTATGCCGAACAGAACGGCCATCCCTATATCTCCATCGGCAAAAAACTGGTCGAAATGGGTGAATTGAAACTCGAAGAGGCTTCGATGCAGGGCATCAAGAACTGGGCGCAGCGCTATCCGGAAAAACTTGGTGCGCTACTGGCGCAAAATCCGAGTTATGTATTTTTTCGCGAACTGCCGAATGGGCTTCCCGCACCGCTCGGCGCATTGGGTGTGCCACTGACTGAGGCGTACAGCATCGCGGTGGACCCGCGCACCGTTCCGCTCGGGGCGCCAGTTTTTCTCTCAACGACTTACCCGAATACCAGCGAACCGCTGAACCGGCTGATGCTGGCGCAAGATACCGGCGGGGCGATCAAAGGAGCGGTGCGCGCCGATTTTTTCTGGGGTTTCGGCGAACAGGCCGGCGTTCAAGCAGGGCGCATGAGGCAAAGCGGACAGATGTGGGTATTATTCCCGAAGGGAGCGGAACCGGCGCTCAATTGACAATGCGCACCTGGTCGCGTCCGCGATGCTTGGAATCATATAAAGCCACCTCGGCAAGCTTGATCAGTTCGTCCGCCGAAGTGTCGCGATAAGGCACGCGCGAAATTCCGCCAATACTGATGGTGACAATTCCATGCGGCGAATCGCCATGTGGGATGCTTAGTGCGCGGACCTTTGCACAAAGCTGCTGCGCATGGCGTTGCAAATCTTCGATGTTGGCGCCAAACGACACCACTGAAAACTGCGCGCCGCCATAGCGTGCCGCGCAATCCGAAGACCGTGAGAAAGACTTGGCAATGCAGTCCCCGACAATGCGTAAACATTCATCGCCGGCGCTTTCGCCATAGCGCTGATTGAACAACTTGAAGCGATCAAGATCAATCATCAGCACCGACAGCTCGCTGTGAGTGCGTTGCGCGGTAGAAAAAAATTTGGCGAATTCCTCATCGAAGCGACGGCGGTTGCTGATGCCGACCAGAGGATCGGTATAGACCAGGGTATTCAGTTGCCTGTTAAGCGTGGCCATATCCAGTCCGGTTTGATGCAGGTGCTGCTCGAGCAGAACTCTGGCGGTCACATCCTTCTGGATGCCAATGTAGTGCGTGAGCTTGCCATCGGCGTTGTGTACCGGAGAAATGCTCAGCTCGTTCCAGAACATCGTGCCGTCCTTGCGGTAATTACGCAAGATCACCAGACAACCCTCGCCGCGCGACAGGGCGTTGCGTATGATTCCTATCTCCGGCTGGCCGGTGTCGTCACCTTGCAGAAAACGATAACTCTTCCCGACCACCTCGGCGGCCGCATAGCCGGTCATCTGCTCAAAGCCTGCGCTGGCATAAATAATCGGCTGACCGTCCTCCTGCGCATCGGCAATAGTGACGCCATCGTGCGATTCATTGATCGCCTTGGCCAGCAGGTCGCGAGAAATCTCCTGAGTCGCATCCATACCAGTCTACTTACTTACTGATTCATTCAGGCGTTTTTCCAACTCGTCCGCAGGCAAGAAACCGGGAACCTGCACACCGTTGCCGAAGACCAGGTTTGGCGTGCCATTAACGCGCAACTTCCTGGCCAGCGCAGCCAACTGATCAGACGGCATCTTGCAGGATGCACTGGCCGGTGCGTTCTTGTTCAGCATCAACTCGTCCCAAGCCTTGACCGGGTCTTTTGCGCAATACACATTGCGCACAATTTCATCAGAGCCTTGAAATATCGGGTGCAGAAACAGATACAGGGTGACATCGCTCACCTTGCTCAATTCGCCTTCCAGGCGTTTGCAATAACCGCAATTTGGATCGGAAAAATAAGCCATCTTGCGCTTGCCGTTGCCTTTTACCTTTTTCACGGCGAGCTCGAGCGGCAGCTTGTCGAACTCGATGGCAAACAATTGCTGGCGGCGGTCTTCCGTTATATCGCGCCTGCTCTTGACGTCAATTACCCTGCCCTCAAACAGGTATTGACCCTGCTCATCGGTATATAGCAACTGATCGCCAAGCACAACCTCGTAGAGTCCCGCATAGGGTGTTTTCACGACATGGTCAACCTTGCCGACGTCTGGCAACTTGCTTTGCAACGACTGACGGATTTCAGCTTCTCCGGCGTAAGCAGCGGGTAACAGGGCAAGCAGGAATAGAACAAGGAATTTTTTCATGGCGATCCATATTTGGTTAAGAAAGGTTACATCGATAATTTCTGGCAGCGCAAGGCCGGCATTCAACCGCAAACCACACACACCGCGCAATGGCATGACACCCGGTTCGATGCCATCCCTGCATTTTCGTTCATCGCAATACAGTAGCAATCAACCCGCAATGCTATTGTATGGCAACATCAGACCAATCTCCCATGGCGCACGCGAAAGCCCCTGGTCTCCAATGCACCCATTCCCATTCCGCCATGCGCATGACAAATTGCGCAGGCCAGCGCATCCGCGGCATCCGGGCTGGGTATACCAGACAGTCTTAATAGACGCTGCACCATCTCCTGCACCTGCTCCTTCTTGGCATGGCCATTACCAACCACTGCCTGCTTCACCTGCAACGCGGTGTATTCCGCTACCGGCAGGTCTGCCGACACCGCCGCACAAATCGCCGCACCGCGCGCCTGACCGAGCAACAGAGTAGACTGCGGATTGACGTTGACGAACACTTTTTCCACCGCCACTTGCTGCGGACGATGCTGCGCGATCACCTCGCCCAGGGAATTCAGTATTACTTTCAACCGTTCCGGCAGCTCACCGTCAGGCGTCTTGATACAGCCGCTGGCGATGTAGTTTAATTGCTGTCCCTGCTTATCTATGACCCCAAACCCTGTAATGCGCAGGCCGGGGTCGATACCTAAAATTCTTATTGGAGAAGGGGGAAGGGACAAGGGGGAAGGGTGGCTCATCGATGCGCAGGTTTTACCCTTCTCCCTTCCCTCTTCCCCCTCCACTTTCCTCATTCCTCAATGACCGCCGTCGTATAGACTTCCTGCACGTCGTCCAGATTCTCCAGCGCATCGAGCAGCTTCTGCATCTTCACCGCGTCATCGCCGGTGAAAATCACTTCGTCGGCCGGCTTCATCGTCACTTCGGCAAATTCCGGCTTGTAGCCGGCCGCTTCCAGCGCCTGCTTCACGTTCACGAAATCGTGCGGCGCGGTGATCACTTCGATGCTGCCGTCGTCATTGTTCGAGATGTCTTCCGCTCCGGCATCCAGCGCCACCTCCATCAGGCCGTTCTCGTCGGTGCCGGGGGCAAAAACCATTTGCCCGCAATGCTTGAACAGGAAAGATACCGAACCGTCCGTTCCCATGTTGCCGCCATTCTTGCTGAAGGCATGGCGCACTTCCGCGACAGTGCGCGTCTTGTTGTCGGTCATGCAATCCACCATTACCGCCGCACCGTTGATGCCGTAACCTTCATAGCGCAGTTCCTCATAATTGACTCCTTCGAGCTGACCGCTGCCGCGCTTGATGGCGTTCTCCACCGTGTCCTTCGGCATATTGTTCTCGCGCGCCTTCTCGATGGCCAGGCGCAGACGCGGATTGGCGCCCGCATCGCCGCCGCCCATGCGGGCAGCAACGGTAATTTCCTTGATCAGGCGCGTGAAAATTTTGCCGCGCTTGGCGTCCTGCTTGCCCTTACGGTGCTGAATGTTTGCCCACTTGCTATGCCCTGCCATATTGTTCTCCGAAAAAAATGCCATGCGATGGTATCATTTTCGCCAAGTTAACCCAACATGGGCAATGCGGGCAGAAAACGGCACGTAATAGCCGGAAGCAATGCCTTCGGCGCACCATCATGGAGAACAACATGCGCATGGAAATTCTCGGTTGTAACGGCGGTATCAGCGGCGAGCTGCGCACCATGTGCCTGCGTGTGGATGATGACTTGCTGATCGATGCCGGCTCTGGCGCAGGCGACCTGAGCCTGACGCAAGTCATCGCGGTGAACACCGTGTTTCTTACCCATTCACACCTCGACCACTGCGGCTTCCTGCCGTTACTGGCCGATGCCGCCGCCAATTTTCGCGACACACCACTCAATGTCCGCGCCTTGCCGGAAACCATCGCCGCCATCAAGCACAACATCCTTAACGGCGAGATATGGCCGGACTATTCCGCGCTTCCCTCTCCCGATCATCCCTACCTTACCTTCACCCCGCTTCAGCCCGGCGAGACGGTGGAGATGGCTGGACGCGGCATCACCGCCCTACCCGCCAGACACGCCGTCCCCGCAGTCGGCTACTGGCTGAACAGCGGCTCGTCCAGCCTGGTGTACAGCGGCGACACCACGTTATGTCCTGAATTCTGGCAGGCGCTCAACCGCATTCCCAACCTGAAATACCTACTGATCGAGACCACCTTCCTCAATGAGAATGCAGCAGGCGCAACGCGCTCCGGCCATATGACTGCCGAGCTGCTGGCGCAAGGATTGAGCTTGCTGCAACAGCCGGTGGAATTATTTATCGTACACATGGAAAGCGGGCGCGAACAGAAAACCATGCGCGAGGTACAACAAGCTGCGGGAAGATTCAAACCCGAAATACTGAAGCGCGGTATGGTGTTTGAATTTTAGGAGAGCCGCCGCCCTCTAACACCAGAGCGCCATGCACTCCAGCAAGTATCCCCCGGCATGGCCGGGGTTTTACCCAACTGAATCAGAACGGAATGTCATCGTCGAAGCTATCAAAGCTTCCCTTTGCAGCCGGCGCAGCCTTTGCAGGAGCCGCGGCGCTACCGGATGAAGAGGCGGCAGGTTTGTTTGGCCGCGAGCTCGAAACTTCGCTTCGCTCGTTTTCCACCACTTCAAAACTGCCGCCGCCGGACGATTTGCTGCCCAGCATCTGCATACGGTCTGCAACGATCTCCGTGGTGTAACGATCCTGCCCGTCTTTATCTTGCCACTTACGGGTTTGTATTCGTCCCTCCACGTAAATTTGCGACCCCTTTTTCAAATACTCGCCGACTACTTCTGCCTGCCTGCCAAAAAATGAAACGCGATGCCATTCGGTGCGCTCCTGTTTTTCGCCACTTTTATCCTTCCAGGTATCTGTGGTTGCCAGGGTGATATTGGCTATCGCCTCACCGCTTGGCATATAACGCACTTCAGGATCTTTGCCCAAATTACCGATCAAAATTGCCTTGTTCACCGATGCCATTTCACGCTCCTTGTAATAGTTGTTCCACTTCCATCTCATTAAATCCATACCTGTCCACCTTGAGGCAGGCCATGTTTTCCGTTGCTACCACGATCACCTCGCGCACACCTGGAATCTGCGCCAGACGTTGCCGCAATTCGACGGCGGCCGCGTCATCCATTTCCGGCAAATGATATAGCCTGGTGTGCACCGCCGCCGGCGATTGCATCCCGGCTGCGACCGCCAGCCACAATAACAGTAGCACGAAGCCGAATACAAACACGGCATTACCACCGACGTACTGCATCAACGCGCCGCCTGACGTCGCGCCAAAAAATGCGCCCAGGAATTGTACGCTGCTATACACGCCCATTGCCGTCCCCCTTGAGGCCAGCGGCGCAACAATGCTGATCAACGCGGGTAATTTTGCTTCCAGCACATTAAACGCGGTAAAAAATACCAGCAACGCAGCGGTTACGCCCCAAATATTATGCGGCGCGAACACCAGCATGGCTTGCGCGATCGCTGCCAGCATAATTGATAGCATGAATATCTGTTTCGTCCGGCCTTTTTTTTCCGCGATGACGATAAGCGGCAGCATCAGCACGAAAGCCGCCAGCATCACCGGCAGATAAATCTGCCAATGCTGCGAGACCTCCAACCCGTCAGCCTGAAGCAAAAACGGCACTTGCATGAACACCGACATCAGTATCGCATGTACCGAAAAAATGCCAAAGTTGAGGCGCAGCAAATCCTTGTTGCGCAGCACTTCGCCAAAACGTTTGCCATTCGCCTCGGCATCGCTGTGGAAGCGCGTCATCACCGGATCAGGAATCACGAAGCGCACCAGCAACAAGGCCAACAAAGCCAGCACACCCGTCATGGCGAAAATGCCGGGCACGCCGATCATGCCGTTAAGCAGAGGGGACAATATCAGCGACAACGAAAAAGTGGCGCCAATGGTCATGCCGATAATCGCCATCACCCGGATGCGTACTTCCTCGCGAGTAAGGTCGGCGGCGAGCGCCATGACCGCAGCGTTCAACGCGCCCGCCCCTTGCACCACGCGCCCGGCGATGACCCAGTAAATATCATCCGCCGACGCGGCGATAAAACTACCCAGCGCAAACAATAACAGGCTGATGTAAATCACCGGCTTGCGCCCATATCGGTCGGACAGCCAACCGGCGGGAATTTGCAAAATCGCCTGGGTCAACCCGTAAGCGCCAAGCGCAATTCCCATCAGCAAGTGGCTCTCGCCGCCGGGCAGGTGTTCGGCATACAGCACAAAAACCGGAAGAATGATGAACAGCCCCAGCATGCGCAGGCCGTAAATACTCGCCAACCCAATACTGGCGCGACGTTCGAGGGGAGACATGGAAACAGGTGCAGCGGACATAAAACCAGCGATGAATTTTGGAAAGGGCGTATCTTAACAGACCGCCAGGCTATTCGCGGAATGCTCAAAAAGCCGAATACAGTGTAAAGTTGCAGAAAGCCAATGAGCCAATCCCTGAACAACGTCATCCGCCAAGCCGAGCAGATCATCCTCGGCAAGCCGCAGCAGATCCGCCTCGCGCTGGCCTGCCTGCTGGCGCGCGGCCACCTGCTCATCGAAGACCTGCCCGGCGTCGGCAAGACCACGCTGGCGCAGGTACTGGCGCGCACACTGGGCTTGCAGTTCCAGCGCATCCAGTTCACCAGCGACCTGCTGCCCGCCGACATCCTCGGCGTGTCGATATATCAGCGCGACAAAGAAAATTTCGAGTTCCACCCCGGCCCGATTTTCGCGCAAATGATTCTGGCGGACGAAGTGAACCGCGCCACGCCCAAGGCGCAGAGCGCGCTGCTGGAAGCGATGGAGGAGCAGCAGGTAACCATCGAGGGCACGACGCGGCCGTTGCCCGTGCCGTTTTTCGTCATCGCCACGCAAAATCCGCTGCACCAGATCGGCACCTTCCCGCTGCCGGAATCGCAACTGGACCGCTTCCTGATGCGCATCCAGATGGGCTATCCCGATGCGCAGGCGGAACGCGGCCTGCTGTCCGGCGTGGACCGGCGCGAACTCATCGCCCACCTCAACCCGCAAATGGAAAGCGCGGAATTGCTGGCGCTGCAACAGCGCGTCAGAAAGGTATTCGCCTCCCCCGTCCTGCTCGACTACCTTCAGGCCATCCTGCGCCAGACGCGCGAAGCGACGCGCTACATGCACGGCCTCAGCCCGCGTGCCGGGCTTGCGCTGCTCTC
>JANLID010000279.1 GCA_024654105.1 Gallionella sp.
CATTGCCGCGCACCACTTCGATACGCTCTATGCTGTCCAGCATAATGTGTTCAATGGCGGTAGTTCCGGTGGTCGCAGAATTAATGCGCACCCCGTCCAGCAATACCAGCACATGGCTGGAGTTGGCGCCGCGCATATAAATACTGCTTACTTTGCCTAGCCCGCCGCTTTGCACCACTTCCATTCCGGACAGCGAACGCAGCAACGCCGGCACATCCGGTGCGCCGGATTTACGGATTTCCCGCTCATTGAGTACGGTGGTATGCGCGATGGTTTGATCCAGGGGTTGCGACATGCGTGTTGCCGTCACGACGGTCTCGCCCAGGCTGGGCGTTTCGGCATAAGCGGCGAAAGGGGAAGCGACCGCACCGGACAGTGCGATGATGATGAGTTTTTGTTTCATGGTGGTTTCCTGAGTAAGTTCCAAGCGTCCCCGCTGGAACGTTAAAATTCAGGAAATGCATGGGTGGAGAAAGCAGAACATGAACGAGGCTGCTGTTCGATATTGTCCCGATGCGCCGCCCGCAGCATCTCCTGTTCTTTTGCTTCCAGGCCGGTCTCCGGGCTCGCAAGTCTTGATTTGCCGCCTTCCCATGAAATCCCCTTGGGGGATCGCTCACAGTGGCATACTGGCAAATCCGCACTCGCTTACCGTTGCGGGGGCAGCACAGGCATTGGGGTGTAACTCCCTCACCTGTTTCCCGTTTAACCCGTCTGCAAGCAGACGAGAACCTCAAAGCAGCGCGCACTTTATCACAGGCGCGGTGAGCGCAAGCATGACGTGCTGTCTAAAAAATACAAATTGCTTTCAAAACTCCAGCTTAGCGTTTGACTTATCAGCACTTTTCAAATTATAGTCAGCGCATGGAAAACGAATTTAACGCGCTGGAAGACAAACTTGCCCAACTGATACAGGTGAGCGGCAAGTTGCGTGCGGAAAATCACCAGTTGCGCCAGGAGCTGGCGCACGCGCTCAGCGATCACCGCCAATGCAGCGACAAGGTGGAAAGCGCAAAGACGCGCCTGGAAAAACTGCTGATTACTCTTCCTGAAAAACAATCATGAGCAGCGCAACCAAAACGCTGGAAATCAAGATCCTCGACCGGGAATTGCGCGTCGCCTGCCCCGATGAAGAGCGCGGCGAGTTACTGGATGCGGTTGCCTACCTCGACAAGAAAATGCGCGAAATCCGCGATGCCGGCAAGCTCGCCAGCGTCGAACGCATTGCCATCATGGCCGCCCTGAACATTACCCACGAACTGCTTTCCGTCAAGATCGGGCGCGGATTTGACCTCGCCGACTTTAAGCGTAGAATGAATCACATGCAGGCGGCGATTGATGAGGCATTAGCCGAACAAGACACGCTGTTCTGATCAGACTACTAGCCATTCCACTAGGTCGTCAAAAGACGACAACCAAGCGGCTGGTTATAACCCGGCAAAAGACGCTGGGCAAGTCATTGGTTATAGTTTCAAGAGTTGTCCCCTGCGGTGTTCGTCAGACTCATAATTCTTTGAACCAATAAGCTTTACTTAAGGCTGCGACTCTTGATGTTACTGTTGTGAGCGTCCTTTGCGGATGTACCTGATGTAACTGAGAAGCTGCCCTCTTGGACTTCGGTTCAAGATGCTGGGTCAACGGCACAGGCGGGGGCTTTATTTAAGTGCGACCTGAAGCCGGTCGCACTTTTTGTTTTTGGACATGGACCATGCGTTACTGGCTGAGTAAGGCGTACCAACCTGTCAGAATCAGTCGAAAGCCACCGTATTTGCTTCCGAATCAAAATTATGAACTGAAGCGCCCCAGAATTCGCTGGATGCCTGCTCAATAAATTAGAGCGTCTGATTGCGAATCAACGTCCATGAAAATAGCGACTTGGAATGTCAACTCACTGAAGGTACGCCTGCCGCATGTGCTGGACTGGCTTGCTGCCAATCCGGTCGATGTACTGTGCCTGCAGGAAACCAAGCAGCCGGACAGCGATTTCCCGCAGGCCGCGTTGCGGGGGGCTGGCTACCACAGCGTATTCAGCGGGCAGAGAACCTATAACGGCGTGGCAATCCTGAGCCGCACGCCAGCCAGCGATATCCAGACAGGCATCCCGGATTTTGCCGATGAGCAGAAGCGCGTCATCGCCGCCAGCGTCGGTGAGATCCGCGTGATATGTGTCTACGTGCCTAACGGGCAGAGCGTCGATTCGGACAAGTATCAGTACAAATTATCCTGGCTTGCCGCGTTGCACGACTGGCTGAAGCATGAACTGACGCGCCACCCAAAACTGGCGCTGCTGGGCGACTATAACATCGCGCCGGAAGACTGCGATGTCCATGACCCGAAGGCATGGGAAGGCAACGTGCTGGTCAGCGAGCCGGAACGGCAGCAGTTCCGCAAGCTGTTGCAGCTTGGCCTGCGCGACAGCTTCCGCCTGTTCGAGCAACCCGACAAATCCTATTCGTGGTGGGACTACCGCATGATGGCGTTCCGCCGCAACCTGGGGCTGCGCATTGACCATATCCTGATCAGCGAACCGCTGGTGGCGCAATGCAAAAGCTGCGTGATCGACAAAGCCCCACGCAAGCTGGAGAGGCCATCGGATCACACGCCGGTAGTGGTATATCTGTAATCCTGCGGCATTCTCGGCGCCTCAATCTTACCGGGAAGATGCCCTGTGGCCTGTTGCGTAACGGCGGACAATACCACCGCCACGAATGCCTTTGGTTTATTTCGAATCGGCTTCCCACACGTTGCCGTAGACTTTTCCGTTACGCGACATAATCAGCATCTGGTACATGCTGACAAACCACATAATCGTGGATGCCACGCTGTAGCCAAAGCCGCCAATGATGGTGAACCATGCAAAACCCGGGATCCACTTGGTCAGCCACCAGGA
>JANLID010000281.1 GCA_024654105.1 Gallionella sp.
GCATGCACCACGGCCCGACCGGTAGTCGTGGCGCGCTGAATCTGGGCACCAGCACATTGACCGGCTATCCGGCGACAGGTATCAGCTACAAGCAGCACATCCAGCCCATTCTGCTGAACCGCTGCAAGGCATGTCATATACCTTCCGATAACACCAATGGCCCGAACGCGACGTATCCGGTAAAAAACGACACGGCAGGCGGTACAGTCACAACAAGCAGCACAGTCAAATTCAACGGCAATCTGGATCTGGCAACCTATACAGGCAGCAGCAAGAAATCAACAGCAACCTACGCTCGCGACAAAGTGATCTCTGACGTTGTGAATACGGTTAATCCGGATCAAAGCGGCTTGTTGTCCTGGGTGGTGCAGGGAAGCGCGTCACATTCAGGCGGATGGTTCTGGAAAACAACCGATCCGGATTACAAGGTTATCCGTCAGTGGATATCCGAAGGGGCGCAAAACAACTAGGGAGGACATGAATATGCGAGCTTTTTTTCTATCATTGATGGTTTCTTCTGGTTTGCTATTGGCATTACCCATGGCCAGAGCGGATAACACGGCCGCACCAGCGTTTTCCATCGCATCGGAGACCGGACAGATATCTTTGTCCGAGCACAAAGGCAAAGTGGTTTACCTGGACTTCTGGGCATCCTGGTGCGGCCCGTGCCGCGCCTCGTTCAAGTGGCTGAATGAGGCGCAGGAGCGTTATGGCCCTCAAGGACTGGTGATCATAGCCGTGAATGTTGACCAGGATAAAGAAGCCGCCCGCCAGTTCCTCAAGGAAAACCCCGCCAACTTCAAGATCGGGTTTGACCCGGAAGGCGGCGTTGCCAAGTCTTATCAAGTGCGCGGCATGCCCAGCTCCTACTTGATTGACCGCGATGGGCGGTTGCAGAGCGCACACATCGGGTATCGGCTGAAGGACAAGTCTGCGCTGGAGGAGGAAGTGCGGAAGCTGGTTTCCGAGGCCAAGTTGGCGGCTGTTACTCCCTGACTTGTTGTAGGGCGGGTCACACCGGTGTCGGGACAAAAGTTTTTCGTACCCGCCGCCACACCCAACGCGGCAATGGCGGAAAATGGCGGGTGTGACCCGCTGCTACAGTTTTTA
Organism: Gallionella sp.; assembly: GCA_024654105.1. Taxonomy (GTDB): domain Bacteria; phylum Pseudomonadota; class Gammaproteobacteria; order Burkholderiales; family Gallionellaceae; genus Gallionella. Next base: position 1,111 of record JANLID010000281.1, read on the forward strand.
GCAATCGGATTGATAACTGAAAGGGAATGAATATGGTTTTTCGTAAATTGCTCGCCTGCCTGATGGTGGTGGGCACGTTGAGCGGTTGCACCACGATGCAGTCGGCGATGCAATCGGTGCAACCGTGGGAAAAAAATCAATTGGCGAAAGAAGAAATGCAACTGGTGCCAGACCGCATAGAAGAATTTTTCGATAGCCGTGTTTATTTCAGCCGTGAAGCCGCTTTTGGCGGCAAGGGCGTTGGTGGTGGAGGTTGCGGATGCAATTAACCAAAAAAAGAAAAGGCGAGACTGTGCGTTCTTTGCTCTCTGCCGCTAGTGCCAGTTTGCTGCTGGCAGTCCCGTTGGCTAACGCCGAAGACGCGCACCAGCATCATGCTGAAGGCGCACCGGATCAGCCCTGGCGTGTTGATGTCGGCACCATGCGTTACTCTGAAAAAGACCGCATCACTGTTTCGGAACAGAACTTTCGCGCCCGCCGCGAACTGGGCGAAGAAAGTGCTTTGACACTGCGTGCCGATTACGACAGCGTCTCCGGCGCTTCGCCGACCGGCACGACAAAAATCCAGACAACCAGCGGCGCTTCGGGCACAGCCTACATGGCACACTTTCAGACCGTACGGAATGCGGTGGGCGTGGACTGGGAAACAAGCCTTTCTCCCGATGCACACCTGACATTGTCGGGTGATCACTCATCCTCGAAAATGAGTAAATCGTCAGGGATTGGCGCCACTGTTGCGCGCGACTTTAATCAGCGCAACACAACGCTCGTAGCTGGCGCCAGTTATTCTGTTGATACCATCGATATGGATATCATGACCGAACTCACACCAAGCGACACTGCAACCATTCGGGCTACATCTGAAAAGAAGGATCAGATTGATCTGCAACTTGGGGTCACACAAGTCCTGGCGAGGGGGACTCTTTTACAGGTGAATTTTATTCACAGCCACGCCTCCGGCTACATGACTAATCCACATAAGCTCATCAGTGTCGTCAACGCGCTCACCGGTGAAACACTGACTAATTCACCTCTCGCTGAAAAGCGGCCAGACACGCGGTACAGCAACGCTCTCTATGCCCAGATTAACCATGCGCTGGGATCGGGGGTTCTTTACAGCAGCTACCGGTATTTTCAGGATACATGGGGTATCAAGGCACACACCGTCGATCTCAAGTACCGCCAGCCCATCACCGAGAGCTTGTATGTTCAGCCCCACGTCAGAGTTTATGCCCAGGGTGCGGCAGACTTCTATCGTTCCATGCTGGCTGTGGGTGAAACACCGGTCTACGCCAGTGCCGATCACCGCCTGACCAAACTGCAGACTAATTCGATCGGTGTGAAGCTCGGCTACAAGCCCGCTTTCGGGGGTGAGCTCACCGTACGGGCTGAAGTGTTGCGCCAGAATGGCGAACAGCATCCGCAAGATGCAATCGGCGTGCAGAGGACGGCTGATCTCTTTCCGGAGCTGGAGGCGACTATATTCCACATCGGCTATACCAAACCGTTCTGATGCCGGTATGCATAAAATCCCCGCCCAGGATGCGGTCTGCAGAGAAATGCCCTGTTTCCCTGCGGACCGCAAGCGAGGGGCATGTGGTGGGCGAATTTCAGGCGCTGGGTGGCCCATGCGAAGTCTTGCTGGACATGCCCGATCTGGATTCCGCCCGCCATTTTGTCGGGCTGGCAGCCGGCGAGGCGTGGCGCATCGAAGCCAAGTTCAGCCGGTACAACGCCAGCGGTGTCGTGCATCAGATCAATAACGCAAAAGGTCAACCAGTGGTGCTGGATGATGAATCCAGCGCGCTGCTGGATTTTGCCGATTCCTGCCATCGGATCAGTGACGGCGCATTCGACATTACCTCTGGGATACTCAGGCGCGTCTGGAATTTCGACGGCAGCAACCGCTTGCCGAAACCTGCAGCAGTCGCCGCTCTTTTGCCGCAGGTGGGCTGGCATCGGGTGAGCTGGAACAGGCCACAACTGCGGCTGCCTCCGGGTATGGAGATTGATCTGGGAGGGATAGGCAAGGAATATGCAGTGGATCAGGCCGCACGGCAACTGGCTGCCGCCGGCGTCCAGTCTGCCTTGATCAACTTCGGCGGCGACGTATTTTCCTTGGGTCCGCGAGCCAACGGTGAGCCATGGGTGGTCGGCATTGATGATCCAAACGCAACCGGACGCGCTTGTGTACGATCCTTTACCCTCCGCCACGGCGGCCTGGCAACCAGCGGCGACGCACGGCGATTTCTGAAAAAAAATGGTAAGCGCTACGGCCACATCCTGAATCCAAAAACTGGCTGGCCGATACAGGATGCACCCCGTTCAGTCAGCGTCAAGGCCGACAGCTGTGTAGACGCCGGAATGCTGGCAACGTTTGCCATGTTGAAAGGATCGGAGGCGGAGGATTTCCTGCAAGCCGAAGGCGCAGAGCATTTCATTATCTGGTGATTGTCATGTCATACGCACGATTTTTCTTTTTTATCCTGAGCCTGCTCGCCGCCACCATATCGGCAGCAGCAGATGAACAATTGCTCGATCCGGAACAGGCCTATCGCCTCGAGGTGCGCGCCATCGACAAAACGGTGCTTGAAGCGCGCTGGCGCATTGCAGACGGCTATTATTTGTATCGCAGCAAGTTCGGGTTCGCAACCAAACCGGATGCGGTAAAGGCCGGCGAGCCGGTTTATCCACCCGGGAAGATCAAGGATGACGAATTTTTCGGCAAGGTGGAAATCTACCGGAACGAAGTTGCCATCCGTATTCCCCTGCCTGCCGCCATGCCGGAAAAATTTGCGCTTGCGGTGGTATCGCAGGGATGCAGCGATTTGGGAGTCTGTTTTCCGCCCCAGACACAGCAGGTTGATGTTGATCTGACGGCTGCGCCCGCAGCACAACCTGAAGCGGTATCGCCGGTGGTTACCGCAATAGCTGATGATGCTACCGGGGCTGATACCGGCAACTCCGCTACACAAATCGAAAGCCTGCTGAGCGGCGGCAGCATGTTGCTGATCCTCACCAGTTTCTTCGGTTTCGGGATCGCATTGTCGCTGACCCCCTGCGTCTTTCCGATGATACCCATCCTGTCCGGCATCATCGTGAATCATGGTGAAAGGGTCACACGTGCGCGCGCCGCCGTGCTATCGGCGGCGTATGTGCTCGGCATGGCGATTACCTATGCCGCTGCCGGCGTGGTTGCCGGTCTATCGGGCACGCTGATTTCCGGCGCACTGCAAAACCCGTGGGTGCTGGGGAGTTTTGCCGCCGTGTTCGTCGTGCTGTCGCTTTCCATGTTCGGCTTCTACGAGCTGCAATTGCCGAAAGGACTGCAAAGCCGTCTTTCGTCTTCCACCAATGCACGCAAAGGTTCGATAGTCGGGATTGCCCTGATGGGCGCGCTCTCCGCGCTCATCGTCGGACCTTGCGTGGCCGCGCCGCTGGCCGGCGCGCTGCTGTATATCGCAAAGACCAGCGACGCTGTGCTCGGCGGTATCGCGCTTTTCACGATGGCGCTGGGGATGGGGATGCCGCTGATGCTCGTCGGGATATTTTCGCGCAGCCTGTTGCCGAAAGCCGGCGCATGGATGACCGTCGTGACGCGCGGTTTTGGAGTGGCTTTATTGGCCACCGCTCTCTGGATAGTCTCGCCTGTGCTGCCAGGATGGGCAGTCATGCTGGGCGTCGCTTTGCTGCTGATTATTCCTGCCATTTATCTCCATGCGCTGGACCCTCTGCCGGTGCAGGTTAGCGGCTGGAAACGGCTGTGGAAGGGAGTTGGCGTGAGCATGCTGGTGGCCGGATGCGGCATCATGATCGGTTTGCTCAGTGGCGCACGCGATCCGTTGCAGCCTCTCGCCGGATTTCACAGCGCTGCGGCTGCGACCAACGAGCCAACAAGGTTTGAACATATCGCTTCGGAACGGGAACTTGATGCGCGCCTGAAAACCGCCAAAGGCCCGGTATTGCTGGATTTCTACGCGGACTGGTGCGCGAGCTGCAAAGAGATGGAGAAACTCACCTTTTCCGCTCCTGAGGTTCGCGCAAAAATGGCTGGCTTTACCCTGCTTCAGGCAGATGTCACAACCAACAGCGATGCCCACAAGGCGCTGCTGAAACGCTTCCAGCTCTTTGGACCTCCCGCGATCGTGATGTTTGATTCTCACGGCAAAGAACTGGCAGAGAAGCAGATCGTGGGTTTCATGCCGCCGGACAAGTTCATTGGCGTGTTAGAAAATCTCTGATCTGGATTAACTGGCACGCATTCTCCAGATGCAATCGTATATAATCCGGCGTCGTTTATTTCGGATATTCCATTCATGCTGGAAGTCAGCAATCTTGCTTGCAGCCGCGGTGATCATCGTTTATTTTCTGGTCTGAGTTTCACCTTGCATCCCGGGCAAATCATGCAGGTGCAGGGCGCGAACGGCAGCGGCAAAACCAGCCTGTTGCGCACCTTGTGCGGTTTTCTGATGCCGGATGAGGGAACGATTGCCTGGCGTGGCGAAAACACCCGTGATCTGGATGAAGATTTCCATGCCGAGATGCTGTATCTCGGGCATTTGAATGCGATCAAGGACGAATTGAGCGCGCTGGAGAATTTGCGTA
>JANLID010000293.1 GCA_024654105.1 Gallionella sp.
GAAATGTGAATGGACTCACGATCTTCTGCACGCTCTGGCCGAACGGGGGTGCTATTTAACTTGTGGCGGATCAATGAACTATCAATCAACACGGCAAACCGGTAGTCATGTGCGTTTGACCGGTCTCGCCGATGCGGCAGCGAACCATGCCATGATACGGGAAGCCTCGATCACCAGGTTGTTCGGCAGGCAGCCACAGCCACTTCCGTAACCCTGTGCTCGCCGCACTCAAACAACGCTTCCGCACTTGGCTGTTCCGCCCAAGAATCGAGGGCGGAACCATCGTTCTCACGCAACGCCGCATCTTCATCCTGCCCACCCGGCAAGGCCTGGCGCTCGCCTTCGTGCTGGTGCTGATGCTGCTCGGCGACATCAACTACAACCTCAGCCTCGGCTACGTGCTGACTTTCCTGCTGGCGATGATGGCGGTGATATCCATGCTGCACGCCTTTCGCAACCTTGCGCATCTGGAGATCCGCGCCGGCCATGCCGATGCCGTGTTCAACGGCGAGACCGCGCAATTTGTGCTGCATTTTCACAATCGCGGCAAGTTGCCGCGCTACCAATTGTGCCTGCGCGACGGCGATGGCAACACAATCAGCTTCGATGTGCCCGCCCAACAGGACAGCAAAGTTGCGTTCCCTGTACCCGCCATGCAGCGCGGCTGGCTGGCTCTGGGCAACCTGACGCTGTATACCGAATTCCCGCTCGGCCTGTTCCATGCCTGGTCGTACCTGCATTTCGACACGCGCTGCCTGGTCTATCCCAAACCGCTCGCAGAAGCGCCGCTACCGCCGGGCGACGCGCCGGACGGTGCGGGCAAGCGCAGCATCGCCGGCGATGACGACTTCAGCGGGTTGCGCAATTATGTGGCGGGCGATGCGCTGCCGCGCATCGCCTGGAAAGCGTTTGCGCGTGGACAGGGTTTGCAGGTCAAGCAGTTTTCCGCACAGGCCGACGAAGAGCTGTGGCTGGATTTTTCTGATGCACATGATCGCAACGACGAAGATAAATTGGCGCGCATGGCGCGCTGGGTACTGGATGCCGAGGCACTCGGATTGCGTTACGCGCTGCGCCTGCCGGATGGCGAATTGCCGCCCGGCAACGGCATGACTCAGCGCGATGAATGCCTGCGCCGGATTGCGCTGTTCAACCTGCCACAGCAAACACCGGCATGAACAAGACACTCATCTATTCATTGTTGCTCAGCATCCTGATGGTTGCCGCCCCTCATGCCGGCCATCTGCCGCTGTGGGTCAGCTCGCTGTGCATCGCCCTGCTTTCATGGCGCGCTTATCTCGCCTGGAGCGACAACCCGCTGCCGAAACGCTGGCTGTTGATGGCGATTACCTTCGCCAGCGTGGGCGGCATCCTGATCAGCTTCCACACCCTGTTCGGGCGCGAGGTCGGCGTCACGCTGCTGATCCTGCTCACCGCGCTTAAATTCATGGAACTGCGCAGCCCGCGCGATGCGATGGTGCTGGTCTACCTCGCCTGCTTCATCATCATCACCAATTTTTTCTATTCGCAGAGCATCCCCACCGCACTGTACATGCTGGCTACGCTGTTCGTTATCGCAACCACCTGGGTGCATCTGCACGGACAAACCATCGCGCTCAAACCGCGCCTGCGCATCGCCTCGATATTGCTGCTGCAAGCCATTCCGCTGATGCTGCTGCTGTTCGTCCTGTTCCCGCGCGTGCAGGGCCCATTGTGGGGAATGCCGCAAGATGCCTTCGCCAGCAGCGGGCTGGACGACAATATGGCGCCGGGCAGCATAAGCCGCCTGAGCCTGTCGGAGGAGGTCGCGTTCCGCGTCAGCTACGCGGACAAGCCGCCGCGCCGCGAGCAGATGTATTGGCGCGGGCCGGTGCTGTGGGAATTCGACGGGCGCACCTGGACGCCGGGCAGGCCTGTCGCCCCCGTCGCCCCGCAATTCACCGGCACCGCGCAGCCCATCGATTACAGCGTCACGCTGGAGCCGCACAACAAGACCTGGCTGTTCGCGCTGGATATGCCCGACAAAATTTCCGTACCCGCCAACATCACTTACGATTTCCGGGTGGTGCGGAAGGAGCCGGTGAAGGCGCGGCTGCGCTACGAGGCGCGCTCATTCATGGGTTATCACGCCAACCTGAATGAAGCTGAGCGGCAAATACAGCGCGCGTTGCAACTGCCACCATCGCTTAACCCACGCGCACGGCAACTCGCCACACAATGGCGCGCCCAAACCGTTGCCAAAACCGGGGGCGCGAACGATGCGGCGGTGGCGCGCGCCGCCCTCGACTATTTCAGCCGGCAGGATTTTCAGTACACGCTGGAACCGCCGTTGCTGGGACTGCACAGCGTGGATGAGTTCCTGTTCGGAACCCGGCAGGGATTCTGCGAACACTACGCCTCGGCATTCGTATTTTTGATGCGCGCCGCGCATATTCCGGCGCGCGTCGTGACCGGCTATCAGGGCGGCGAATTCAATGCGCTGGGCAACTATTACATCGTGCGCCAGTCCGATGCCCACGCCTGGGCGGAAGTATGGCTGAACGGACGGGGCTGGGTGCGCATCGACCCGACTGCGTCGATTGCCCCGGCACGCGTCGAGCTCGGACTGTCCGCCGCCGTAACGAACAACGCCGCTCTGCCGTTCATGGCGCGCAACCCGCCGCAGTGGCTGCGCGAACTGCGCCTGAACTGGGACACGCTGGCCAACCGGTGGAACCAGTGGGTGCTGGGCTATGACACGGAACGCCAGTTCGCCTTCCTGACCCGCCTCGGCATGGAATCCGTCACCTGGCAAAAAATGGCGTTGAATCTGGCGGCTGGCGTTGGGCTCATCATCGCGCTGTTCGCCCTGTTCATGCTGCGCCACCTCATCAAACGCCAACCGGACAAGGTGCAGGCGGCGTGGCTCAAACTGTGCCGCGGATTGGCGAAAGCCGGCCTGCCGCGCGCCGCGCACGAAGGCGCGCAGGACTATGCAGAGCGCATCGCCGCCGCGCGCCCGGAGATCGCCGATGCCATCCGCGACCTCGCCGCGCGCTACAGCGCATTGCGCTACGGTGCGGTTCAAGATAAACGGGCGCAACAGGAATTTCTGCAATGCGTTGCCGCCTTAAAAACCTGACAGGGTATAATCCGCGCCACTTTAATCGAACCCAATCATCATGCTCATCACCCGCCGTCTGGAATTCGATGCCGGACACCGCATCCCCAACCACAACAGCCAGTGCAGGCATCTGCACGGACACCGCTACGCCATCGAGATCACCCTGTCCGGCGACATCATCACGGCTGAAGAGCAGCCCGAACAGGGCATGGTGATGGACTTCTCCGATGTAAAGCGCATCGCCAATGAAAAGCTGGTCGACGCATGGGATCACGCCTTCCTGGTCTATCGCGGCGATAGCGCGGTGTGCGATTTCCTCGCCGGCCTGCCGGGGCACAAGACCGTCATCCTCGATGCCGTCCCGACCGCCGAAAATCTCGCGCAGATCGCATTCAACATCCTTGATCCCGCTTATCAGGATATTTACGGCAACCGCCTGCACCTCGAACAAGTGCGTATCTATGAAACTCCAAACAACTGGGCAGATTGCGGGCGCGCCGCGAACCCCTAATGTCTCGCAAATGACTTTACATTTTTCCTGTTTTGCCTGCAATTGAGTATCGTGTATTTTGAGAGGCAAAACATGGCAAAGACGCGGATCGTACTGGAGATGGAAGAAAAGCAAGAGCT
>JANLID010000301.1 GCA_024654105.1 Gallionella sp.
ACGCTCGACATCTGCGGCACGGTTTGCCCCGGACCCATCGTTGAAGCGAAGAAATTGCTGAACGGAATGCAGCCCGGCGAGGTATTGAAACTGGTCAGCGACTGCCCCGGCGTGCAATCCGACATCGAAGGCTGGGCCGCGGCCACCGGCATGACCTTGCTGGAGAACATCGAGGTATCGGCCGGCATGCATGAATTCTACATCCGCAAGGGCTAGCGTGACCAAGCCAGAGGTTTCCTGTGCGCATCAAGAGCAACTGGTTCAAAAGCGGGCGTGAACACACGCCGCAGGAGCTCGCGGGTGCGGTCGCGTTCGTCGTCTGGCGCATCGCCGATAACGCACTGAAAAATACCCGCAAGGCGAATTTTAATGTTGAAATCGGCAACCAATACTTCGCCTTCCTCAACGAATTTCTTTTCTTCCTGATCCAGATAGCCGACCGTATCGCCTTCCGCCGGTTGACGCAAGAGGCGCGCTTCGCCTTTACGAGCACATTGGCGAACCGTGTGGCGGAAACCCTGGCCGAAAATCAGAATCGCCTGCTGGGCGGCAACCGGCAAGAATCCAAGCAGCAATTCATCGACCTGCTCAACCAGCGCGCCGACGACTATGCGGACTTCGACTACGACGAGGATGGCCCATCATTCCGTTTTACCCGCTACCTCGGTTACTGCATGAATCAGGTGATGAGCGAGAAGGACAGCGGCTGGATCATCGACCAGATGATCAGCATCGAAGCGCCGGGGGCAGTGGAAATGGTGGAGAAGACCCTGCGTGACCTGCTCGAAACCGGACCGCGTTCGCCACCACGCCACCGCACCACCGTCGCCGGAGACTGACGCGAACCTGCAAAAGGTTTCTCCCGCATTGCATGCTTAACAGCGTGGCCAGAACGCAAAAAAGCCCGCTCCTTCCGGCGCGGGCTTTTTGCTCGACTCCAAATGAATCCTAGCACCATGTAACAATTACAGCTTCGGATAAAGGCGCGTCAGCTTGATCCTCGCATCCGAAGTTGTAAACTGCCAGTTAATCTTCTTCAAGTTGTTGTTCAGATCGTGCTCCCATGCAGCCACTTCGGTCTTCATCTCCTCCATGCTGCCTAATCGGCGACCAAGACATTGTCCCTTTCGCACGCTGAGTTCAATCTCCGCCATATTCAACCAACTTCCATGTTTGGGCGTGTCATGGATTTCAAGGCGTTTCGCCAATCGTCTGGCTTCCTGGGGGTCGAATGCCTCGTATAACGATGCAATGCTGTGGGTGTTCAGGTTATTCCGAGCGCTTCCGCCGTGTCCGCAACTTTCCACGCGGGGCCACTGACTCCAGCGTCACACAATAACAGCGCGCGGGCGTGAATAAATTTTCTTGCATTGGTTTTTCCCTGCTCCGTCAAAATTTCAAGTTCGTTACGCTCTTGCTCGGTAAGTGTTACCCGGTATCTCGGTGACATGGCGGCCTCCTTGCTGGCCAGTATGTCGCAGGTTGCTATAATGCGAAAACAATAATGTTACGTGGTACTAGGGATGCATGTGTCGGCCAGCCTGCAACAACATCACGCCAGAAACCGCACTACCGCCACAGTGTCAAATGGCCAGCCGGGTTCTGCGCCATTGTCCATGCGTCGTAAAACAGGGATACGCATGCCGTATTTTTCAAGCAGGCCGCCGTCATCGGCAATGTTGATATCCTTCGCAACAATCCCCGCATCTCGGAGGATTGCCTGCGCCTCCTCGCGCAGATGGCAGCACGAGATGCCGTAGAGTTCGATCGTTGATGGCGCGATGGGCACCATTCCCTCCCCCGGCTAGCGCAGATTGATTATGCGCCAGCCGTTGCGCTCGGCATGGGCGCGCAGCGTGTCATCGGGATTCGCCGCAACCGGGTGTTTCACTTTGTACAGCAGCGGCAGGTCGTTCAGCGAATCGCTGTAGAAGGTGCTGTCGGCAAAGCTCTCCAGATTCCAGCCGCGTGCGGTCAGCCAGTTTTTCAAGCGGGTGATCTTGCCTTCACGGAAGCACGGTACATCCGCCACACCGCCGGTAAATTCGCCGTCCTTGTGTTCCGGCTCAGTGGCGATCAAGTGTTCGACGCCGAATTCGCGGGCGATCGGCGCGGTGACAAAACTGTTGGTGGCGGTGATGATGGCGCATATGTCGCCCGCCGCACGATGGCGCTGCACCAAATCACGCGCCGGTTGGGCGATCATCGGCAGCACACTCTCGCGCATGAATTGTTGATGCCACGCATCCAGCGTCTTGCGGGAATGGCGCGACAGCGGCTTCAGCTGAAAATCCAGAAACTCGTGGATGTCCAGCGTTCCGGCTTTGTATTGCTCGTAGAAGGCGAGATTCTTCACCTCGAACAATTCGCGATCGAGCACGCCGATGCGGATCAGGAATTGCGACCACTCGAAATCGCTGTCGCCGTTCAGCAGGGTGTTGTCCAGATCGAATAAGGCCAAATTCACTTCAGCTACCTTTCAATTCCTGTTGCAGGGTTTCTTTCAGCAGCGGCACCGACGGCGCGCGATGCAGGCGCAGCGAATGTTCGTCCAGCGCGTCCAGCGCCGCCATCAGGCTGGGCAGGTCGCGGCGCCCGTGGCGCAATAAATATTGCGTGACTTCCGGCGGCAGCGCGAAGCCGCGCGACTGCGCATGCCGCATCAGCGCCTGTGCTTTCTCTTCGTCGCTCAGCCCGTGCACCTGGTACACCAAGCCCCAGCCGAGGCGGGTGCGCAGATCGTCGCGCAGCTTGAGATGCAGCGGTGATTGCGTGCCGCTGACCAGCAACACGCCGCCGCTGTCGCGCATCCGGTTGTAGAGATTGAACAGCTCGATTTGCGCAGCATCCTCGAGGCGCTCGACATCGTCCACAGCCACCACCTCGGCAAACTGCGGCACGCTGCCCTGCGCATAAACCGCACTGCGCTGCGCGTCCAATGCGGCACCCACACAGGCTTGCAGCAAATGGCTCTTGCCGCTGCCGCTTTCGCCCCACAGATAAAAACTTCGCTCGCTGCTGCTGCCCGCCAAGGTGTGGCGCAGCACCGAAAGCAATTCGAGGTTGCGCCCCGCGACGAAATTATCGAGAGTCGGCTGACTGACCGGGGCGATGTCGAGCAATAACTGGCTCACGGTTTGCGGTACATTTCGCTCGCCAGATACCACGCCTTGCCGTGGCGCAGCGCGACCAGCAGAATAGCGGACAGCGGCAGCGCCAGCAGCAGGCCGAAAAAGCCGAGCACTTGCCCGAAGGCAAGCAGCGCAAAAATCACCACCAGCGGATGCAGGCCGATACGGTCACCGACCAGCCACGGGGTGACGACCATACCCTCGAGCAACTGTCCCGCGCCGAACACTGCCCACACCAGCAATACTCCGCTGAAGCTGGGGAATTGCATTGCCGCCGCCAATGTCGCGAGCGCCAAACCGATAATCATGCCCAGGTAGGGCACGAACACCAGCATCCCGGCGACGATGCCGATGGGCAGCGCGAACTCCAGCCCGGCCAGCCACAACCCCACAGTGTAAAACGCGCTCATCAGCAGCATCACGGAAATTTGCCCGCGCAGGAATTCCGCCAGCACGCGATCCACCTCGATGGCGATTTCCGTTACCTTTTCGTGCCAATGGCGCGGGATCAGCTCGTCCAGCCGCGCGACCATCCCATCCCAGTCGCGCAACAGGTAGAACATCGCCACCGGGATCAGCAGCAGGTTGACCAGCGCGCCGATGATCGCACCGCCGCCGCTGCCGAGCCATGGCAGCAGCTTTCCCGCAGCCCCGCCCGCGCCTTGCCAGTGGCTGACCAGCAAATTCTTCAATGTTTGGCTATCCCATTCCATGCTGACACCGAACCATTGCTGCAACTGCGGCAACAGGCGAACACGCGCCGCCTCGATCCAGTCCGGCAGGCGCATCACGAACAGGCTGATTTCCTTTTCCAGCAGCGGCAGCATGATCAGCAACAGCAAACCAGACAGCAGCAGCAACCCGCTCATCACCAGCACCACCGCCAGCGTGCGCGGAATTTTATGAATGCTCATCCGCTGCACCAGCGGATTGCAGATGTAGGCGAGAACGCCCGCTGCGACGAACGGCGTGAGTATCGGGCTGAGCAGATACAGCAGCACGGCAACGACCACGGCGAAGGACAGCCACTGCATGGCAGCAAAGCGGGATAGGGTCATTTCGGGTAAAATTCGCGGGAAAACTTGTGGCACTTTACCTTTAAGGAAGCGAGAACTCAACTTGAGCCAAGCCAATTCACTGTCTTACCGCGATGCCGGTGTCGATATCGATGCGGGCGACCGCCTGGTCGAGACCATCAAACCGTTTGCCAAACGCACCATGCGCCCGGAAGTGTTGGGCGGCATCGGCGGCTTTGGCGCGCTGGTGGAAATTTCCAAAAAATACCGCGAACCGGTGCTGGTGTCCGGCACCGACGGTGTCGGCACTAAACTCAAACTCGCCTTCGAGCTAAACCGCCATGACACGGTCGGCATCGACCTGGTCGGCATGAGCGTCAACGACATTCTGGTGCAGGGCGCGGAGCCGCTGTTCTTCCTCGATTACTTCGCCTGCGGCAAATTGGATGTAGGAACTGCCACCGAGGTCATCAAGGGTATCGCCTTCGGTTGCGAGCAGGCAGGCTGCGCGTTGATCGGCGGCGAGACCGCCGAGATGCCCGGCATGTACCCGGCGGGCGAATATGATCTTGCCGGCTTCGCGGTGGGCGTGGTGGAAAAGGCCAGCATCATCAGCGGTAAAGACATCAGGGCGGGCGATGCTGTTATCGGCCTCGCCTCGAACGGCGCGCATTCCAACGGCTATTCGCTGGTGCGCAAGATCATCGACATGCACAAGACTGATCTGAACCAGCAGCTTGACGGCGAGCCGCTGGCCGATTTAATCATGGCTCCGACGCGCATCTATGTGAAACCGCTGCTGGCGCTGATGCAATCCCTCACCGTAAAAGGCATGGCGCACATCACCGGCGGCGGCCTGCTGGAAAACGTGCCGCGCATATTGCCGGAAAATGTTGTTGCGCAACTGGACGGCAAGGCATGGCAGACCCCCAAACTGTTCGACTGGCTGCGCGAGATGGGCAACGTTGCGCCACAGGAAATGTACCGCACCTTCAATTGCGGTATCGGCATGGTGGTGATCGTGGACAAGGGCGATGCGGATGCCGCGCTGGCGCAACTCAACGCCGCCGGAGAAACCGCCACCGTCATCGGCACGATACGCGCCCGTCAGGGCACCGAGGCGCAAACAGTGGTGGAGAGTGGGAAGTAGGGAGTGGAGAGTGGGAAAACCACCGCCCCCACTACCCACTACCCACTCCCCACTTCCCGGTTTATTCAGATGAAATCCATTGTCATCCTCATTTCCGGCCGCGGCAGCAACCTGCAGGCTCTGCTGCAAGCGAGGCTGCCCTGCCGCATCGCGGCGGTAATCAGCAACCGCGCGGATGCCGGAGGGCTGGAGATCGCGCAGGCGCACGGCATTCCGACCGCCGTCATCGAACACCGCAACTATGCGGACCGCGACAGTTTCGATGCCGCGCTTGCCCGGCTTATCGATACTTTCCATGCCGATTTTGTCGTGCTGGCCGGTTTCATGCGCATCCTCACCGCAAATTTTGTGGCGCGCTATCGCGGCAAGCTGGTCAATATCCACCCTTCGCTGTTGCCCGCTTACGGCGGGCTAAACACCCACGCACGCGCCCTGCAGGACGGCGTGCGTATCCACGGCTGCACGGTGCATTTCGTCACCACCGATCTCGACCACGGTCCAATTATCATTCAGGCCGCCGTACCGGTGCTGTGCCACGACACCGAGCGAACGCTGGCGGCGCGGGTATTGCACGAAGAGCACCGCATCTACCCGCAGGCCATGCGTTGGTTGTGCAATGGTCAGATTGAACTGCGCGACGACGGGTGGGTCATATTCCGGCATCGCAAACAAACAAGTCATGCGCTGATTTCACCCGGGCTGGAATGAACAGATGACAGGCATCAGAGGACAGAAGACAGAAGACGGAGGACAGAAGTGTTGTCGCGGCTACGCCGCGTCCTTAAACTGTCTTCTGTCCTCCGTCTTCTGTTTTCTGTTTTCTGTTTTCTGTCCTCTGTCTTCTGCCTTTGCCGCCCCGCCGGACAGCGTGCAAGCTACCTATGATGTCTACAAAAACGGCATGCGGGTCGAAATCAGGGAGACCTACACGCGCGACAAGGATCGCTACACGCTGTCCAGCGTCTGGACGCCGGTCGGGCTGCTGGCGCTGCTCAAACCGGAAAAGATACTCGTCGACAGCAGCGGTCTGATTGGCAAACAGGGCCTGCAACCGCTGCTCCTCAACCACCGGCGCGAACTCGACGAGAGCAAGAACAGCCGTGCCGAATTTGACTGGGGTGGAAAACAGCTCACCCTGATCTATCAGGCGCAACGCAGGGTGGTTGCGCTGCCCGACGGCACACAGGACCGCCTGAGCGTGATGTATCAATTCATGTTTCTGTCATTACAGAATGCTGCCGTTCTGGATTTCCCGATGACCAATGGCGAAAAGCTGGATAACTATCACTACGCCATCACGCACAATCAAACAGTCAAGGTTCCGGCCGGGGAATTCAAGGCTACCCACCTCGACAGCCAGGCCAAGCCGGGTGAGAGGCGCACCGAAATCTGGCTGGCCACGCAGTACAATAATCTGCCGTGCAAGATGACCATCACCGAAGCCAACGGTGACCAGCTTACCCAGGTGTTGAGCAAACTGACAATTAAACCGTAATCGTTTTGCCGCAATCGCCGGCAAGCAAAAAGCCGCACGATTTTCACCGTGCGGCTTTTGTTTTTACTGTCTGATCAAAAACTACGCTTGCGGTCGCTGGGTTTCGATCTGCACCAGCGGTTCATTCTCCACGTAAACCTCGCGCGGACGCTGACGGCGGCGAGGAGCGGGCGCCTGACTGCTGACAGGAGCCTGCGCGACTGCGCTGAACTTGGCCGGATCGGTCTCGATCTGGATCAGCCCTTCGCCCGTTGCCGCAGATACGACTGGCGCAACAGGCTGCGCCACGACCGCCGCAGATTCAACTTCCGCAGGTACAGCTTCCACAACAGGCTGCGACACGGCGCTGACTGGCTCTGCCGCGGGCGGCACTTCAGGGTGGGCGATGTACTCGGTCGGCTTCAGTGGCGGTTCGTAACCTGCGGGATAAGCGATGTACTCGCTCGGCTTCAGTCTGGCCGGAGCGGCTTGCTCGGCGGTGACTTCGACGTTGCTCGGCGCTTCCTCGACGCTACTTGCCGTTACTTCGCCGCTCTGCGCGATTTGATCACGACGTTCGCGTTCGCGGCGACCACCACGGCGACCGCGACGGCGAGCGCCTTCACGCGCGGCACCTTCTTCGGTCTGTTCCGCGGGTGCTGCAACCCTGTTTTCCAGCGCCGGCTTCTCTTCGGCTTGCTGTACCGGGGCTACGCGCGGCGGGCGCGGTTGTCTGGGCGGACGTGGTTCACGCTCGCCTTGCTGACGCGGTTCCTGTGCTTTCGCTTCAGCCTGCACAGGCGGCTTTTCACTGCGGTCGCGACGGCGTTTGCCACCGTCACCACGTTTGCCACCGTCACCACGTTTGCCACCTTCGCCGCGTTTGCTACCTTCACCACTTTCACCACCTTCGCTACGTTCACGGCGAGGCGGGTTGCGCGATTTGCCTGCAACAGGCTTGGCCTTGGGTTGTTCTTCTTCCGCACCCAGTGTCTTGAGCCAGCCGAACACCTTGCCGAGCAACGAGGGCTTGATCCTGGTTTTTTCCGCCTTCATTGGGGCGGGCTGCGCCGGGGTGATGCCTTGCACCACGGCGATAGTGCGCGTGGCTTTCTGCTGCTCCTGCGCGGCGGTCAGCGGTTTTTCTTCCGCGGGTTTTTCCACCAACTTATAGCTGGCCTGCAATACATCACCGGTCAGATCATCCTGGCGCAGGCGGCTGATGTTGTAGTTTGGCGTTTCCAGATGCGGGTTGGGAATCAGCATAATCGCCACTTTCAGGCGAGATTCGATGCGATGGATGTCAGCACGCTTTTCGTTGAGCAGGAAGGTGGCGACATCTACCGGTACCTGCACGTGGATCGCCGTGCTGCTCTCCTTCATCGCCTCTTCCTGGATGATGCGCAGGATATGCAGGGCGGAAGACTCGGTGCCGCGAATGTGGCCGATGCCGCTGCAACGCGGGCAAGAGATGTAGTTGCTTTCGCCCAGGCTGGGCGCCAAACGTTGGCGTGACAGCTCCAGCAGGCCAAAGCGCGAAATCTTGACGGTCTGCACGCGGGCGCGGTCGTAACGTAGCGAGTCGCGCAGGCGATTCTCCACGTCGCGCTGGTTCTTGCTGTTTTCCATGTCGATGAAGTCGATCACGATCAGGCCGCCCAAGTCGCGCAGGCGCAATTGGCGGGCGATCTCCTCCGCCGCTTCAAGGTTGGTGTTGAACGCGGTGGTCTCGATGTCGCCGCCGCGCGTGGCGCGCGCCGAGTTGATATCGATGGCAGTGAGCGCCTCGGTATGGTCGATCACGATGGCGCCGCCGGAAGGCAGGTTCACCTGACGCGCGTGCGCCGATTCGATCTGGTGTTCGATCTGGAAACGCGAGAACAGCGGCACATCATCGATGTAGCGCTTGATACGGTCGACGTTGTCCGGCATCACCGTGCTCATGAACGCCAGCGCCTGCTGGTAGATGTCTTCGGTGTCGATCAGGATTTCGCCAATCTCGGGGTTGAAGTAGTCGCGGATGGCACGCACTACCAGGCTGCTTTCCAGATAAATCAGCGACGGGGCTTTTTCCGATTTCGCCGCGCCTTCAATCGCATCCCACAGTTGCTTGAGATAGTTGAGGTCCCACTGCAACTCCTCTTCGTTGCGGCCGATGCCGGCGGTGCGGGCGATGATGCTCATGCCCTGCGGCACTTCGACATGCGACAGCACTTCGCGCAACTCGTCGCGTTCTTCGCCCTCGATGCGGCGCGATACGCCGCCGCCGCTCGGGTTGTTCGGCATCAGCACGATGTAGCGGCCGGCCAGGCTGATGTAAGTAGTCAGCGCAGCACCCTTGCTGCCGCGTTCGTCTTTTTCCACCTGCACCAGCAGCTCCTGGCCTTCGCGCAAGGCTTCCTTGATATTGGGGCGACTGCCACAACCAGGCAGGTAATACTGCGAAGAGACTTCCTTGAAGGGGAGAAAACCGTGACGGCTGCCGCCGTATTCGACGAAACAGGCTTCGAGACTGGGCTCGATGCGCGTGATAAGTGCCTTGTAGATGTTGCTCTTGCGTTGCTCTTTGCCGGCGGTTTCAATGTCGAGGTCGATGAGTTTCTGACCGTCAACAATGGCGACGCGGAGTTCTTCCGGTTGCGTCGCATTGAATAACATGCGTTTCATTTTATTGTCTCCCGCGCTCTGACACGGGCAAGACCAAACTACCCGCGGTCAGGCGGTAGAGAGGAGCAATCGTGCAAACTGTCTTGTATTGTGCAATCGGTTGGTCAAGTTCGTTCTCTAGTCAGTAGCCAGTCTTTAAAAATATTCTGGGTGTCGCAGCGTTGGCGCGACACGGGAAATTCACAGGTGCTTTGAGCGCGTAAATCAATTACTATCGCTGCTGGTTCCGGTGAGCGATATTAACCGGGCTGCGGCTGGTTTTTCAGGGGGACGGCGATACATTGCGCCGTCGCTTTTTACGGGAATTTATCCCGAACTTACCCGATTCCAAAACACGCGAGTGCCGAAGTATAAGCAAAATGAATGGTTTAAGCAAAGATTCTGTCACTTTCCTGACAATCGATGAAAGCGGCGAAGCGCAGCGCATCGACAATTTCCTGTTCAAACACCTGAAAGGCGTGCCCAAGAGCCACGTTTATCGCATTTTGCGCGGCGAAGTGCGGGTGAACAAGAAGCGCGTCGACCAGACCTACCGGCTCAAACTGGGCGACCTGCTGCGCATCCCGCCGATCCGCGTGGCAGAAAAGCACGAGGTCGAGCAAACGCACATCCCGGCGCTGGAGTTCCCGATCATCTACGAGGATGACGCGCTGCTGGTGGTGAACAAGCCTTCCGGTGTGGCGGTGCATGGCGGCAGCGGGGTCAGCTTCGGAGTAATCGAACAAATGCGCCGCGCGCGCCCGCAGGCAAAATTTCTGGAGCTGGTGCACAGGCTCGACCGCGAGACTTCCGGTGTGTTGCTGCTGGCGAAGAAGCGTTCCGCGCTGACCGCGATGCACGAGATCATGCGCGAGGGCAACAGCGACAAGCGTTATTTCGTGCTGGTGCTGGGGCAATGGATGAACGCCAGGCAGCACGTCAAACTGCCGTTGCGTAAATTTGACACGCCGCAAGGCGAAAAGCGCGTGATGGTCAGGGAAGACGGGCAGGCCTCGCATACCATCTTTACCCTGCAAAAAAGCTGGCCGGAATCCAGCCTGCCGGCATTCAGTTTATTGGAGGCGCAACTCAGGACCGGGCGCACCCACCAGATCCGCGTGCATCTCGCGCACCTTGGCTTTCCTGTCTCGGGTGACGATAAATACGGTGATTTCGCGCGCAACAAGGTGTTGATGAAGCAAGGCCTGAAGCGCATGTTTCTGCATGCGCACAGTATCGCCTTCGCCCACCCATTGACGGGAGAGCCGCTGCAACTATCAGTACCGTTGCCGAAAGATCTGCAGGGCTTTATCGCGCGGCTTGATGCAGGAGGGGCGTGATAACCCCGTTTGCAGCTAAGCTTCCCGCCCGATCCCGTGATACTCGAACCCCAGGGCTTTCATATCCGCAGGCTCAAACAGGTTGCGTCCGTCGAAGATGACCGGATTTTTCAGGCGCGCCTTGATGACATTGAAATCCGGGCTCTTGAAGGCTTTCCACTCGGTGACGATGACCAGCGCATCGGCTCCGTGCAGCGCATCCTTGGGGTTGTCGGCATAGCGCAGGTCGGCACGCTCACCGAAAATGTGCCGGGTTTCTTTCATCGCCACCGGATCGTAGGCGGTGACGGTCGCGCCCCTTTCCCATAACCCTTCCATCACCACGCGGCTGGTCGCTTCGCGCATGTCGTCGGTGCCCGGCT
Source organism: Gallionella sp. (assembly GCA_024654105.1). Classification (GTDB taxonomy): domain Bacteria; phylum Pseudomonadota; class Gammaproteobacteria; order Burkholderiales; family Gallionellaceae; genus Gallionella. The sequence continues at coordinate 11,120 of JANLID010000301.1, forward strand.
TGAACGCCAGTCCCCAGAGCGCAAAGTGCTTGCCTTTCAGATTGTCGCCGAAGTGCCGGGTGATCTTGCCCAGCAGTACGGACTTCTGCGCGTCATTCACGTCTTCGACCGCTTGCAGCACTCTGAGCGGCATACCGAGTTCTTCGGCGGTGCGCTTCAGGGCGCGCACGTCCTTGGGAAAGCATGAGCCGCCGTAGCCGCAGCCGGCATACAGAAAATGGTAGCCGATGCGCTGGTCGGAACCGATGCCCTTGCGCACGTGCTCGATGTCCGCGCCGACCTTCTCCGCGAGGTTGGCCAGTTCATTCATGAACGAGATGCGCGTGGCGAGCATCGCATTGGCGGCATACTTGGTCAGTTCGGCGGACTTGATATCCATCACCATCAGGCGGTCATGGTTGCGCTGGAACGGCGCGTACATCTCGCGCATCACCCTGATTGCCTGTTCGTCCTCGGCACCGATGACGATGCGGTCGGGGCGGTTGAAGTCTTCGATCGCTGCGCCTTCCTTGAGGAATTCCGGGTTGGAGACGACGGAAAAAGCAGGACTGAGGCCCGGGGACTGAGGGACGAGGCCGCGCTTGTTTAATTCTTCCTGCACCGCCTGCCTGACCTTGTCGGCGGTACCGACCGGGACGGTGGATTTGTCGACAATCACCTTGTATTCGGTCATGGCGCGGCCGATGGCGCGCGCGGCGGCGATGACATATTGCAGATCGGCGGAGCCGTCTTCGCCGGAAGGCGTGCCCACCGCGATCATCTGCACCAGGCCGTGCGCCACGCTCTCGGTCACATCAGTGGTGAAACGCAGGCGGCCTGCGGCGACGTTGCTCTTGATGACTTCTCCCAAACCCGGTTCGTAGATCGGCACACCGCCGGTGCTGAGGATCTCAATCTTCCGCGGATCGACATCCAGACAGATAACATCGTTACCCAGTTCGGCGAGACATGCGCCGGAAACGAGGCCGACGTAGCCGGAACCGATTACCGTGATCTTCATAAAATGTCTTTCCCGTTTGCCTCCTCTCCCGCAGGCGGGAGAGGATTGAGGTGAGGGAAACGCGAAGCGTTCATTGCATCAGACTTTCAAAAAATGAGGCGCGCATTATGCCGCAGAATCTGTGGATCAGCCGTCTATAGGTTGGCCAGCGCCCGCTCGATGCGCGCGTCTGCCTCGCTTGCCAAGGCCGTGAGCTTCGCGTCGCCAAGAATACGCATCATGCCGGACGGCGCGGCAAACTCCACCGAAACCTTCCCCGGTGCGATCTCGCGGATAACCGCGTTGCACGGCAACAGGCTCGCCACGTCGCTGTTCGCGGCGTAGGCCTCATAGGCGAGGTTCGGATTGCACGCGCCGAGTATCACCGTGGGAACGATGTCCTTGCCGGTCTTCTCCTTGATCTTGCTGTGCATGTCGATGCGCGTGAGGATGCCGAAGCCCTCTGCGCTTAGTGCCTTGGTCGCACGTTCGATGGCATGGCCGACGGTGGCTGATATTTCACGTTTGAAATTGATGGCAGTCATGTTGCTCTCCGGTTTATCAGGAAACGCTGATTTTAGCCTGTTCGAGGACTGATATAACATGTCCATTGAGATTTTTTTGCAGGCAATCCAGTTCGATGATGTTTGGCGTGGAGCGCAACCAGGTGAGCTGGCGTTTCGCCAATTGTCGTGTAGCGGCAATACCGCTTTCCAGCAACTGTTTTTCATCGATCTCGCCCTCGATGAACTGCCACGCCTGCCGATAGCCGACGCAGCGCATTGAAGGTAAATCGGGGCGAAGATCGTAGCTCCGGCGCAGGCCACGCAATTCTTCGACCAATCCCTGTGCCAGCATTTGCCTGAAGCGCGTGGCGATACGGGCGTGAAGTTGCGCTCGTTCAGATGGGATGAGGGCGATGGGGAGGATGCGGTAGGGCAATTCATGTGGCGTTTGCTGTTTGAATAACACGGACATCGGCTGGCCGGTGAGGCGGTAAATTTCCATGGCGCGCTGGATACGCTGTGTGTCGGTCGGTTTAAGGCGTGCAGCAGTTTCTGCATCCACCTGCGCGAGTTGCCGGTGCAGATATTCGATACCGTGTTGCGCGACCTCGGCATCGAGCTTGGCGCGTACTTCGGGGTCGGCTTGCGGCAATACACTCAATCCTTCACGCAGCGCCTTGAAGTACAGCATAGTGCCGCCAACCAGCAGCGGTATCTTTCCTCTTGCAGTGATGTCCGCCATCAGGCGTAGCGCATCCTGGCAGAAGGTGGCGGCAGAATAAGCTTCGGTGGGGTCGATGATGTCGATCAGGTGATGCGGCGCGCGGGCGAGGGTGGCGGCATCCGGTTTGGCGGTGCCGATGTCCATGTCGCGATATACCAGTGCGGAGTCCACGCTGATGAGTTCCACCGGCATGGTTTGCGCGAGTTCCACCGCGATGCCGGTTTTGCCGCTGGCGGTAGGTCCCATCAGAAAAATCGCCGGAGGCAATTTATCCGGGGATCGGGGATCGGGGATCGGGGATCGAGTGGGAGTTCCCAATCTGTTATCCATGTTTAGCTTTTACCTCTATCCTGAATCCCGAATCCTGCATCCTGGTTCCTCACTTGCCGCGCATGAACATCTTGTCCAGCTCACTCATACTCAACTGGAACCAGGTCGGGCGGCCATGGTTGCACTGGCCGGTGCGTTCGGTCTGTTCCATTTCGCGCAGCAGCGCGTTCATCTCGGTGACGCTCAGCGCGTGGTTGGCGCGCACCGCGGCGTGGCAGGCGATGGTGGCAAGCAGCTCGTCGCGCCGCTCGGTAAGCGCGCGTGATGCGCCGTATTCGCGCAGTTCGCGCAGCACCTCGACCGCCACCGTTTCGGCTTCGGCCTGCCTGAGCATCACCGGCATGGCACGCACCGCGAGTGTGGTGGGTGACAGCGGCGCGATATCGAAGCCCAGCCTGTCGAGCGTTTGCTGATTTGCCTCGGCAGTGGCCACATCCAGCGGCTCGGCATGGAACGTGACCGGGATCAGCAACGGCTGTGTGGCGATGCGCTCGGCATCCAGCGCGGCCTTGAATTTCTCGTAAACGATGCGCTCGTGCGCGGCATGCATGTCCACCACAACGAGCCCGTGCACATTCTGCGCGAGGATGTAGATGCCGGACAGTTGCGCGAGGGCGTAGCCTAATGGGTGAGTGGAAAGTGGGGAGTGGGGAGTGGGAAGCGGGGGGGCGGAAGTGGTTTTCCCACTTCCCACTTCCCACTCCCTGCTTCCTGCCTGCATTTCCCACAACCGATATGCGGCTGTCTGTTGCGCGGCGCCCAGCCCGATATGCTGTTGTTGCGGCTGTGCGGACGCAGGTTTTGAATCAGTTGCTGCGGTACCCTGCCCGCCTGATGCCGGAATCGACAGCGCCTGTTGCAAGGTGTGGAAGATGAACTGGTGCACTCCCTGGCCTTCGCGGAAGCGCACTTCGCTCTTGGCCGGATGCACGTTCACGTCCACCTGCTCCGGCGGCAGGTCGAGGAACAGTACAAAGGCCGGGTGGCGCTGGTGGTGCAGGATGTCCTGATACGCCTGGCGCAGCGCGTGACTGGCGACCTTGTCGCGCACGAAGCGGCCGTTGACGAAAAAATATTGCGCATCGCGCGAACTACGCGAATAGGCGGGCAGCGCAGCCAGCCCTTGCAGCGTCAGGTTTGCCGCCTGATGTTCCACCGTCACGGCGGCATGGCCGAATTCTTCGCCGAGGAGTGCCGATACCCTTTTCCCTAACCCATTTTCAGTGAGCGAGTGAGAAGATTGCTGCCCTCTGATTGCGGGCAATTGCCAGACAGTCTTACCGTTGTGTTGCAGCGAAAAGGCGACGTCGGGACGCGATAAAGCGATGCGCTTGAAGGTTTCTTCGCAATGGGCGAATTCAGTGGCTTCCGATTTCAGGAACTTGCGCCGCGCCGGCGTGTTGAAATACAGCTCGCGCAGTTCCACCGTCGTGCCCGGCGTGTGGCTGGCTGGCGTGGGCTCGCTGAACTGCCCGTCTATCGCTTCCACTTTCCAGCCGTGTTCATCATGAGCGGTGCGGCTGCGCGTTGTTGTTCTGCTGGTCAGGGTCAGTTGCGCCACCGCTGCCATGCTTGCCAGTGCCTCACCGCGGAAACCCATGCTGGCGACGCGTTGCAGGTCGTCGAGGCTGGCGATCTTGCTGGTGGCATGGCGCATCAGCGCCAGCGGCAGATCGTCTCTGGCGATGCCCTTGCCGTTGTCGCGGACTCTCGATAATTTTACACCGCCGCCTTCCAATTGTACGGTGATGTCGGTCGCCCCGGCATCCAGGCTATTTTCCAGCAACTCCTTGAGCGCTGCGGCGGGGCGCTCGATCACCTCGCCGGCGGCGATTTGATTGATGAGCAGGTCGGGCAACAGGTGGATGGCGGGCATATCGGCGGACGAGTATAGCGGCAGTTCACAGCGGATTATAGCGGATAGGTTACTGACGTAACGCGTGTGTCCAGTAACGGCGATGCGTTCTGCGGTAGCGTTCCACCTGCAAGCCCTGCGCGTTCATTTCGACCAGGATTGCGCCATCTTCATCCGAGCGCAGCAGTTGCGCGCCGCTGTCGGCATAGCGCTGCATGACTTCCTGCTTCGGATGGCCGAAGCGGTTGCGGTAACCGGCGGTGAATACCACGTAATCCGGCAGCGTGGCGGCGATGAAATCCAGGCTCGAAGAACTTTTGCTGCCGTGATGCGGCGCGACCAGCAGGCTGGTAAACAATTTATCGGCGTGTAGTTTGATCAGGCGCATTTCGGAATTCTTTTCGATGTCCCCCGTCAGCAAGATGCTGTGTTCGCCGATGCTGATGCGCAGCACGCAACTCTGCTCGTTGTCATGCGGTTTTTTCGCGCCGTCGTTGTCAGGCGCGGGGTGCAATATCTCGAATTGCACTCCGTCCCAATTCCAGCTTGCGCCATCCTGGCAGCGCTGCGGCATCCTACCCATGAACCTCAAGCTGGATATGGATTTTGAGGATGTGTAAATTCCCCTCCGCTTCGCTCCTCCCCCTTTTTCAAAGGGGGAGTATTCCCCACTTTGAAAAAGGGGGGCTAGGGGGGACTTAATTTGCAGTAGCGGATGCTTGGCGGGCAGCGAAGACGAGACCCATTCGATCGGCATGGCCTGCGTGAGCGAGGCGGCGCCCCCGGTGTGATCGCTGTCGTCATGGCTGAGGATCAGGCCGTCCAGTTTGCCGATGCCGAGCGCGCGCAACGCGGGAATCAGGATGCGGTTGCCGCTGTCGGCCTCGCCGGAGAAATCCGGGCCGGTGTCGTAGAGCAGCGCATGCTGCCGGGTTTGCGCGGCGACGGCCAGGCCTTGCCCGACATCGAAAACGATCAGGCGCAACGCGCCTTGCGCCGGATGCTCTGGCGCATTCAGGAACATCGGCAGCAGCAATAAAAATCCCAGCCAGCGCGCCGGGAAGCCGCGCGGCAACAGGATCCATAGCGCGCCCAGCATCGCAACGGCGACGCTCCACGCGGGCGGTGCGTGCTGCGACCACACCGCTTGCGGCAGGGCGTCCAGCCATTCGAGGAAATGCATTACGCCATCCATGACGAGGTGCGCCAGCCACAGCGGCGCCTCAATCGGCAATGCCGCACCGAGCAGCGCGAGCGGCACGACGACCAGGCTCACCAGCGGAATCGCAATGGCGTTGGCGAGCGGCGAGACCAGCGAGACTTGCTGGAACAATCCCAGCAGCAACGGCGTCAGGCCGATGACCATCGCCCATTGCACATTGGCGTATTCCGCCAGCCAGTTGGCCTTTCCGATGCGATATGCCGTGACATACAGGATGAGCGCCACCGCGCCGAATGACAGCCAGAAACCTGCCGAGATCACCGCCCACGGGTCGGGAATCAGCACACCGAGCAGCGCAATGCTCAGGATTTGTCCTGGCGAAAAATTGCGGTTCAGCCACAGCGCGGCAGCAACTGCGCCAACCATATACACGGTGCGCTGCGCAGGCACGGCGAAGCCGGACAGCAGCGCGTAGCCCAGTGCCACCAGCAATGCGGCCAGCGCGGCGGCCTTGCGCGCGGGCAGAAACAAGGTCAGCCGCGCACTGCGCCGCCACAGCCAGTAGGCGACAGCAAAAGCAATGCCGGCGAGCATGGTGATGTGCAGTCCGGAAATACTCATCAGGTGGTTGACGCCGGTGCGCGTGAACACCTGCCATTGCGATGGCGCGATGCTGTTCTGGTCGCCGATCGCCAGAGCGCTCAAAACCCCGGCATAAGGCGCGTCACCGAGGGTGGCGTTGAACTTGTCGCGCACCGCTTCGCGCCAGGTTTCGATGCGGTAGCCAATGCCGTCGGCCAGTTCGTCGATGCGCCGGTTGTCGCCCTTGTTGTGCACATAACCCGTTGCGCGGATATTGCGCTCCAGCGCCCAGGCTTCGAAATCAAAACCGTACGGGTTTGCCGCACCGTGCGGCTGCTTGAGGCGCAGCGTGAGCCGCCAGCGTTCCCCGGCTTTCGGTTCGAGAGGTTTCGTCTTTCTGTCGAAGTAGGTGCTGAGATAGATATGTTGCGGTACGCTGGCTTGCAGTGTGAGGGGCTGTTCCACATCGAAATTGAAACGTAAGCCGCTCTCATAACGGCGCGGCAGTTCCGCGATCACGCCGATCACCTCGATGTCGCGCCCCTGCCATTCGTCCGGCAGGCTCACAGCGAGGCGCTGTTCGGCCTGCCAGGCGGCGTGATAGAAACCCGATCCGCAGGCCAAGGCTGCGAGCAGCGGAATGTGAATGGAACGAACAAGCAGGTTACTGCGGCGGAAATAGAAAGGATAAAAGATTAAGGGGGAAATCAGCAGCAGCCACGCCCACGCAAAATCCGGCAGTGCGACCTGCTGTTGCAGCAGCCACACGCCCAAGGCGAAGAAAATGGCAAAAATAACCATGCGCTAGTGTAATGTCTCGCAAATGACTTTATATTTTTCCTGTTTTGCCTGCAATTGAGTATCGTGTATTTTGAGAGGCAAAACATGGCAAAGACGCGGATCGTACTGGAGATGGAAGAAAAGCAAGAGCT
>JANLID010000313.1 GCA_024654105.1 Gallionella sp.
ATCGACTTTAAAATTACGGCTGTTAATAATCAATGCATTGCGTGTTTTTTTGGGGCGAAAACCGGTTGGTTTTGGGATGGGATGTTAAAGATGGGTTAACGCAGCTCGCCACCTGAATTCACCACTTACAAAAGTTGCACTTCAGAGTTGAATCCGCCAGCCATTAGCACTCCCTGTTCGGGTGAATAGCTTAAAAGCAAATTATAACCAAACAATTAAGATGCCATGCCCGAATTATAATTCCCGGCTGTGTGGATGTGAAAGGTGAAATCAGGCAGCCAGTGTGATGGCATGCATTTTTTGTTCGACAGGCTCGATCAGGTCCTGGATGGCAACGACTTCACGCAGCGCCTTAGGTAAAGAAAGTTGGTATTTTCTCGAAACTGTCGCAGTAGTCATTTTACGAATCCGTGATCGAGGGTGGCGCGGCAATTTACACCGGGGCCGTGAGGAAAATAAATAGCTTCAACCCTTGATGCAGATCAGCGGCTTCACCCGCGCCACCTTGCGCGCCAACCCGGCATGGTCGGCGGCACCCACCACCGCGCTGACATCTTTGTACGCTCCCGGCGCTTCCTCTGCTACCCCGCGCATCGAGGGGCTGCGTATCAATATCCCGTGCCCGGCGAGATCATCGACGATGTGCCGGCCGTTCCAGTTGCGCAACGCCTGATGACGGCTCATCGCGCGTCCTGCGCCGTGGCATGCGGAGCCGAAGGCGAGCCCCATGCCGGCTTCCGTGCCGGCCAGAATATACGAAGAGGTTCCCATGCTGCCGCCGACCAGCACCGGCTGTCCGGCATCTCTTAACTCAAGAGGCAGATCCGGATGCCCCGGCCCGAAGGCGCGCGTCGCGCCCTTGCGATGCACGTAGAGTTTCTTCGTTTTGCCGTCGATCTTGTGCTCTTCGACCTTGCAGGTGTTGTGCGACACGTCATACAGCAGCGGCAGCCGCGCCTGCGGCAACACCTGTGAAAATACCTGGCGCGTGAGGTGGGTGAGTATCTGGCGGTTGGCCAGCGCGCAATTGATCGCCGCGCGCATCGCGCCGAGATAATCCTGCCCGAGCGGCGATTCGATCGGCGCGCAGGCCAGCTCGCGGTCGGGCAGTGCGATGCCGTAACCGGGTGCGGCCAGCACCATGCGCTTGAGGAATTCGGTGCCGATCTGGTGGCCGAGCCCGCGCGAACCGCAATGGATGCTGAGCACGATATCGCCCGCTTCCACGCCGAACGCCGTTGCGATCTGCGGCGCATACACGTCGGTGACCTGCTGGATTTCGAGGTAGTGGTTGCCGGAGCCGAGCGTGCCCATCTCGTCGCGCTGGCGCTTCTTGGCCTGATCGGAAACCTGCGCCGGGTCGGCGTCCTTCATGCAGCCGCCCTCCTCGATGCGCTCCAGGTCGGCCGCCGTGCCGAAGCCGCGCTCCACCGCCCAGCGCGCGCCGCCCTTCAGCATCGCGTCCATCTCGACGGCATCCAGCCGGATTGCGCCGGTGCTGCCCATGCCTGCGGGGATCGCGTGATACAGCGCATCCGCGAGCCGCGCCTTGACCTTGTCGATGTCTTCGCTATGCAGGCCGGTCAGCAGCGTGCGCACGCCGCAGGAGATGTCGAAGCCCACGCCGCCCGCCGACACCACGCCGCCCGCGCCGGCGTCGAACGCCGCCACGCCGCCGATCGGGAAACCGTAGCCCCAGTGCGCGTCGGGCATCGCATAGGATGCCTCGACGATGCCCGGCAGCATCGCGACATTGGTGACCTGCTCGTACACCTTGGCATCCATCTCGCGCAGTAATTTTTCATCGGCGAAGATCACGCCCGGCACGCGCATCTTTCCGAACGGCTTGATATGCCATTCAAATTCGGATTTGCGTTCGAATAGTGCGGGGTCCATGTCGTTCCTCCGTCATTCCGGCGTAGGCCGGAATCCAGACAGTTAATAACACTCCCACGAAGTGGGACAACAACCAAACAAATCTTTTTCCGCTACGCGGAGTTATATGACAACTGGATTCCGGCCGCAGCCTGCCCTCGAATGTTGTTATCGGGGGCCGGAATGAAGGCTGACGTAAATGCCACTATCATGAATTCACCATAATGATTAAAGCTTGTTACACATCCACCACACACTGCGCTACCCAGCCGCCGTCCGGCTGTTTGGCAACCTTCAGCGAAGTATAGGTCGCGCCTTTTATCTCTACCGCAGGGTGGTGGCGCGCCACCTCCAGCGCTTCTCCCCACACCTGCGCGGTGAGATTATTTCCATCAATATGCACTTCAAACCGGCTGAACAACATGTTGCGCGTGACCATCTCGAAGATCAGACTGTTGAGCCAATCGGTCAGCAGCAATTCGGCATCGGGCGCCATGCAGGAAAGCTGCAGCATTTCCTTTGCCGCCACATCCGCCGGATCGGTGATCACTGCGGTCAGCGCCAGCGCGGCCTGCTCGAATGCCTGCTCCGGTGTTGCGCCCATGCCGCGCACGCCGATATCGGCTTGATGGGGGAAGTGTTCCCAATGTGCGGTGGCGGACATAGATTCTTTCCGGATTTGTTTGAACCGGTTCGATTGTGCGCCGAATTTACATACCCGGCAAACGCTTCCCAGCCGTGCTAAAGTGCAACGCATGCAAAAGCTGAACAGCTTATTGGGCACCCCAAATAATTCGTCACACCGGCGTGAGCCGGTGTCCAGCCTAATATAAATACTGGATTCCGGCCTACGCCGGAATGACTAAATCTGAATATTTTGTGGTGACCTTTTATGCAACGCATGAAGGGAATACTACCCATGATGCCCGCACAACCCGGATCGGCAAACATCTCAGCGGACTTGCTACGCCAGCAACGCTTGGTGAAAGCCTTGTGCGCGCCAAAATTTTTCCCCCGCAAGCCCAAGCTAGAAGAGACACATATTTCCTGGGTGCTGCTGACCGGACAAGATGCCTACAAGATCAAGAAGTCGGTCGACCTGGGCTTCCTGGATTTCTCCACGCTGGAGCTGCGCCGTTTTTATTGCACCGAAGAGCTGCGCCTGAATCGCCGCCTCGCTCCCGAGCTTTATCTCGGCGTAGTCGCCATCGGCGGCACACCGGAAAAGCCGCTGCTCGGTGCAGAACCCGCCATCGAGTATGCGGTGCACATGCGGCGCTTCCACCGAACCGCCATGATGGATCGCGTACTCGAGAACGGCGGCCTCACCCCCGCGCATATCGACAAACTCGCTGCCGTGATCGCCAGCTTCCACGCCGCGCTGCCGCCCGCCGCGGCGGATTCTCCTTATTGCGCGCTACCGGCGATACAGAAAGCCGCGCTGCACAACTTCGAAGCGGTTCCGCAACTGCTCAGTGCACCCGACGACCTGGCCATGCTGGCAGCGGTGCACGACGCCAGCGCGCGCGAGTTCACCGCGCGCTTGCCGCAGTTCCACCAGCGCGCGGCGGCAGGCTGTGTGCGCGAATGCCATGGCGACCTGCATCTCGGCAACATCGTACTGCTGGACGAGATTCCCACGCCTTTCGACTGCATCGAGTTCAGCGCCTCATTGCGCTGGATAGACGTGATCAGCGAGATCAGTTTCACGGTGATGGACCTGTTGCAGCGTGACAAACCGCAACTGGCCTGGCACCTGCTCAATGCGTATCTGGAGATCAGCGGCGATTATCAGGGCTGCGGCGTGCTGCGTTTCTATCTCGTCTACCGCGCGATGGTGCGTGCCAAGATCGCCGCGATACGTGGCGGCCAGCGCGGCATTGCCCGGGCGAAGCAGGACCTGGTGTCGTGTCGCAGTTATCTCGGCCTGGCCCATGACTGCCTGCACCGCCGCCCGGCGTTGATCATCACCCACGGGCTGCCCGGTTGCGGCAAGAGCACCTTCGCGCAGATCGCGCTGGAGCGGCTGGGCGCGATCCGCATCCGCTCAGATGTCGAACGCAAGCGGCTATTCGGTTTGACGGCGCTGGCTGACAGCGAGTCGCGGATCGACGCGGGCATCTACAGCGCGGATGCGACACGCCAAACCTACGCCCGCCTGCATGAACTGGCGCGCGGCGTGATCTCAGCAGGCTTTCCCGTCATCGTCGATGCCGCTTTCCTGCGCCATGATGAACGTGAGAGTTTTCGCGCGCTGGCAAAAGAAATGGCCGTGCCTTTTGTGATAGCGAGCGTGCACACTGATGAGGCTATTCTGGTAAAACGGCTGGAACAACGCAACAGACTTGGTGCCGACGCATCTGAAGCCGATGTTTCCGTTTTGCAGAAACTTCAGGTTGTACAGGAACCGTTAAGCGGCGAGGAACTGAGTGCTGCCGTGACTTTCATCAACAACGGCGATGCAACTGCGCTACGGTCTGCGGATGAAGCATGGAAATCGCTGGATATACGTCTGGCTTGAGGCTTGGGGCGCAATGCCTGCCAGCACATGAACCCATTCATTGTGAAATATTCGCTGCGGAAAAGCGGAACTTCAACAAGTTCGGATAACGACACCTATGTATAGATGTCAACTATGCGTAGTTGTGTCGAGAAGAACGAGCCGGGCCTACGGCACCACTCATCAGGTGCCGGCGCATTCTTTGCAT
>JANLID010000336.1 GCA_024654105.1 Gallionella sp.
AGATAAAATGACGAGCTTGTTGTGCCACTCGGAGTTTTTTTGTTCTGTAACTTGCTGATAGTGATGTATGTTTTTTCTGGCGTGTTAAAGATGGGTTAATATCGGAGCCACTTAAACGACCAAGTAAAAGGGGCACAGATGAAGCAATATAAGCAGCTCACCAGCGGGCAACTCAAAGACGGTGCGTTTTGTTCGTTGAATTGCTATACAAAGTGGAATGCGGCAGTGCTAATACGACGACATCAAGACAGAATACAGAAGAGCAAATCCGATGAATGAAGTAATAATGAAGGCCGATTCAATTGCCAAATCCAACTCGGTTGTTTCGCCACGAGTGAGCGAAGGTACCGGAATTTTCCCAAGTCAGAAGATTAAGGAAATGCTGAATAGCAAAGAAATCGGAACGGTGATGAATCTTGATCATGATCAGGTTCAGCCCGCCAGCATAGACCTGCGTCTTGGCGATTATGCTTATCCTGTACGCACGAGCTTTCTCCCCGGCAAGGGTGTAAAGGTGCTCGATAAGCTGAGGAAGCTTGATGACCGGTTTGCCAACTTCAAAATCGATCTTCGCAATGGCGCTGTCCTTGAAAAGGGGCTGGTATATGTTATCCCTCTACAAGAATCCATTAATTTGAAAAGTGAAGTAGCTGCCTTTGCCAACCCGAAGAGTTCAACAGGCAGATTAGATATTTTGACGCGGCTGATTGCCGATGAAGCTACTGCCTTTGATGAAGTAAAAGAGGGTTATAAAGGTGAGCTTTATATAGAAGTGGCACCTCGAAGTTTTAGTGTAGTGGTAAAAACCGGCACCCGCCTGAACCAGCTAAGATTTCGCCGCGCTCGAGGAGAGGGAGCAAAACCCATCAATATCGCAGAATGGAAAAAGCTTCTCGATGAGGGACAGATTATTGATTCCAAAGACTACGATAGATCTCTGGAAAAGAAAGGTATGCTCGCTTTCACAGTTGACTTGGAAGGTTCCGGCAAAGACGGTGACATAATCGGATGGCGTGCAAAAAAACATGCCAATCGCATCGACCTGGAAAGGCGAGATTATGATCCGCTGGATTTCTGGGACCCAATTCGTTTTCACAAGATGCCTTCCTTGGTATTGGAACCTGATGAGTTCTATATCCTCATGACCAAGGAGCCGATAGCGGTTCCCCCAGACTTCGCGGCTGAAATGATGCCGTATGATACTCGCGCAGGGGAGTTCCGGGTTCATTATGCTGGCTTCTTTGATCCGGGATTCGGATGGAATGCCCAGACAAAAAAGGCTGGAAGTAGCAGAGGTGTTCTGGAAGTGCGCTCACACGAGGTGCCTTTCTTGCTCGAGCACGGACAGACGGTCGGATGGCTTTGCTACGAGCGTATGGCGGCCAGGCCTGAGCTTTTGTATGGACAAGATATTCATTCGAACTATCAAGGACAGAGCCTAAAATTAGCTAAGCAGTTTAAGCCGCTGTGAGGCGCTAAATTGAACTGCCTGGGAAATATGGGTTAACTCAAACAATAAGACACACACCACAGTTTTAAACTCCAACAAAAGGATCAGTCTCAAGTAGACCGCAAGCGCTGCTCGCTGCATACCTCACGAATTCTGATAATCTGTCGCCATGCTCAGCGGTTGAGGAGGTGAACCATGGATACACCGAATCGGAATGACTGCCAACCTCGGGAAGGCGATGCGCTGCTGATCGTCGACGTGCAGAACGATTTCCTGCCCGGCGGCAGTTTGGCGGTGCCGCGCGGCGACGAGGTGGTGACTGTGCTCAACCGTTATCTGGACATTTTCGCAATGCAAAACCTGCCGGTGTATGCGACGCGCGACTGGCATCCCGAGCGGCATTGCTCCTTCCGCGCGCAGGGCGGCACCTGGCCGCCGCATTGCGTCGCTGGAACATACGGCGCGGAGTTCGCGGCGGCGCTGCAACTGCCGCCTGCCGCCGTGATTATTTCCAAGGCGGCCGCAGCGGAGCAGGACGCCTATTCCGGCTTTCAGGGCACCGGCCTGGATGCCCGTCTGCATGCCGCCAACATCCGCCGCCTGTTCATCGGCGGGCTCGCCACCGACTACTGCGTGCTCAACACCGTGCGCGACGCGCTGCGCCTGGGCTATCGGGTGTTGCTGCTGGGCGATGCGATCCGCGCGGTGGATGTCCAGCCCGGTGACGGGCTGCGTGCCGAAGAGGAAATGACGGGTCTCGGCGCGCAGCGCATCACCGTGGAAGGGATTGCCGGATGACCCACCGGTTGAACTCCCAGGG
>JANLID010000337.1 GCA_024654105.1 Gallionella sp.
TCACGTAAGAAATCTTAGTGAAATCTCCTTCCCCGCGATGGTCGCGATCGTTCATTGCGCACCCCCTGTGAATCGTGCGCTATTGTAAAGAATTTGCCACGCGGCTGCGCGGCAAATTTGACCGGACTAAATGGTTGGGTTGAAGAACGTGGTTGTTAAAACCAAGGACGTTCCAAAGAATTTTTAGTGATGCCCTTAAATCAAGTGTATTGGGTGATCAGCTTCTCAAATTCCTTTACAGGAATAGGCTTGCTGAATAAATAACCCTGGAAGGCACGACAACCGTGCTTATGGAGGAACACACTTTGCGCCTCGGTCTCCACGCCTTCCGCGATTACATTTAGCCCCAGCGCATCAGTCATCGCAATAATGGTCTGCACAATGGCCGCATCGTTAGGGTCAGTACTGATGTCGCGCACAAATGATTGGTCTATCTTGATTTGATCCAGCGGCAAGCGTTTCAGATATTGCAGCGAGGAATAACCCGTGCCGAAATCGTCCATCGAGAAACTCACGCCGAGCAGTTTCAACGCGCGCATCTTGGTGATGATGTCCTCGATGTTTTCCAGCACGACACTTTCGGTCAATTCCAGTTTCAGATGGGAAGGTTGTGCGCTGCTTTCCGTCAGCACGCGCTGTACTTGTGCGACGAAGTCGGGTTGGCGGAATTGCCTGGCACTGACATTCACGGCGAGTATCAGGTCGCGCATCAGCGCATCGTGTTGCCAGGCATTGAGTTGCGCACAGGCGGTTTGCAGCACCCATAGCCCGATCGGCACGATGAGTCCGGTTTCTTCGGCCAGCGGGATGAATTGCAGTGGAGAAACCATGCCGCGCTCAGGATGTTCCCAACGCAACAACACTTCCGCACCCAACGGACGGCGCAGGCTGTCCACCTGGATTTGGTAATGCAGGCGGAATTGTTGTTTTTCGAGAGCTTGGCGCAACTCGCTTTCCAATTCGGCACGGATTTCCAACACCGCTTGCATGGCAGGATCGAAGAAGCGTAGCGTGTTGCGGCCAGAGGTCTTGGCCTGATACATCGCGATATCGGCCTGCTTGAGCAGCTCATCCATGCCAATCTCGTCGCCACGGTACAAGCTGATGCCGATGCTGGCGGAACTATAGTGTTCAACCCCCTGGAGGTTGAAAGGCTGGTTGATGGAGGCAAGAACCCTTTCTCCAACATCATGGGCCTGGGCTGCCGCTTGCTGAGCGTCTTCGCTCAGTTCATTGATCATGACAACGAACTCATCGCCGCCCAATCGGGCTACAGTGCCGTCCAGTCTGGCTACCGTATCGCTGCTGCGCATGCAATCCTGGAGACGTTTGGCGACCTCGATCAGCAGCAAATCGCCGATGTCGCGCCCTTTGGTATCGTTAAGCATTTTGAAGTTGTCCAGACCGATGAACAGCAGCGCCCCCTCGCGCTGGCTGCGAGCGCCGACCGCCATGGCCTGCTGCAAACGGTCCCGCAACAGGCTCCGGTTGGGCAGCTTGGTGAGCAGGTCATAGAAAGCAAGCTGGTGTATTTTTTCATCCGCCTGTTTGCGTAGCGTGATATCGGAAAACGCCGCGACATAATGCGTCACCTGTCCAGCCGCATCGGTCACGGATGAGAGGGTAAGCCATGCCGGGTAAACCTCGCCATTCTTGCGCCGGTTCAAGATTTCTCCCTGCCAGTATTTATCGCGGGAGAGGGTTTCCCACATGCCATGAAAGAACTCTGCATCCTGTCGCCCGGACTGGAGCATGTGGGGAGTCCGGCCAATCGCTTCCTCGGCGCTGTAACCAGTCAAACGTGTGAAGGCGTGGTTGACCCGGAGTATGTGTTTATCCCGATCGGTAATCAGGATGCCTTCCTGTGTCTCGAAAGCCGTGGCGGCGATATGCAGTTCCTGTTCGGTTCGCTTGCGCTCGGTGACATCGCGTCCAATGACCACCAGCCCCTTGCGTTGACCCTCTTTGCTGAATACCGGCGCCTTGCGCGACTCTATAATCGCGCATCGGCCATCTTCTCCTGCCACGCTTTCTTCGCTCACCAGCAACTGTCCGGCCTGCCAGGCCTTTTCATCGCTCGCCAGGCATCCCTCGTGCGCAACGCGGAATGCCGGATGCATATCCGCCAACTCCATCTCGGTTTTGCCCTGCCAGGCAAGGTCGTGCAATTGGAACATCTGCCTGGCCGGTTCATTCGTGATCAGCCATCGTCCCTCGCCATCCTTCAAGAAGACCGCATCGGGGATGGCTTCAATTAACGCCGTCAGTTG
>JANLID010000348.1 GCA_024654105.1 Gallionella sp.
AGCAATAATAATTTCGTAGGGTGCATTCCATGCACCAATGGCGATGGTGCATGGAATGCACCCTACGTTATTCCTGTTTCTATTGCGAATTGGAATTACTTGGTCGTGTAAGTGGCTCCGGTATTAACGCGGCTCGCCACTTAAATTTACTTGCAAAAGTTGCGCTTTAGAGTTGAATCCGCCCATGAAATACCCCAAAGCAGAATTTCCGATTGCCATCGCCCTGATCGTTCTCGGGCTGGGCATCTCGCTCGAGCATGCTGCTGTAGAACATGGTGGGGTCATGCTGTGGGGTTTGTTGCTGGTGATCCTCGCCGCGATCATCGGCGTGGCGTTCCGCATTGCCCATCATGCCGAGGTTTTGGCGATGCGTTTCGGCGAGCCGTATGGCACGCTGATCCTCACACTCGCAGCCGTGTCCGTCGAGGTGGTGATCCTGATCGTGCTGTTGCAGGGCGCGCCCAATTCGACCCTGGCACGCGATACGGTGTTCGCCGCCGTGATGTTCGACATCAACGGCATCCTCGGTATCGCGGCCATCGTCGGCGGACTGAAGCACGGCAGCACCAAATACAACGTGGATTCGGCCAACTCCTTCATCGCCATGCTGCTGGTCGCCATTGGCGTCGGCATGTTCATTCCGGATTTCGTGCCGGAGCATCAATGGCAGATTTACTCGATCTTTTCCATCGGCATCATGGCGATCATGTATCTGGCTTTTCTGCGCCTGCAAACAGTGGAGCACCGCAATTTTTTCGAATATGCCGCTGGCACGGAAGAGGAGGGGCATGATCTCGAGCACAGCCCGAATGCGCTGCATGTCGCGGTGATGCTCGGCGCGATCATACTGGTTGGTGTGCTGTCGGAAGTATTGTCGGTGCTGCTGGATGCCGGATTGTCCGGCAGTAGTTTGCCGAAGGCGATTCCGGCGGTGCTGGTCGCGCTGATTTCCGCCAGCCCGGAAATCCTTACCGCGCTCAGGGCGGCGCAAAACAACCGCATGCAGACCACCGTCAACATCGCGCTGGGCGCTTCGCTCGCCACCGTGCTGCTCACACTGCCGGTGATCGAAGCCATCGCCTTGTTCAGTGGCGAGCGCATTGAAATGGCGCTTACGCCGGTTCAGGCGGGTATGCTGCTGCTGACCTTCATCGCCGTGATGAACAACCTGCATGATGGCGAGACCAACGCCATCGAGGGCATCAGCCACTTTGCGCTGTTTGCCGCCTTCATCGCGCTGGTGATGATGGGGCTGGTCTGATGCTTGCTCTTGAGGCATGGGAACTGCTGAGTTATGTGGTGACCGTCATCGGCCTGCCGCTGGCAATCGCGGTATTCGTTTTCGAGCAACGCAAGGAGCGAGACAACGAGGAAGAGGAAGTCTACCAACTGCTCTCCGACAACTATCAGGAGTTCCTCAAGATCGCATTGGATCACCCTGATCTGCGCCTGTTCGCCAGCGAAGAAACTCCAGCACTCTCTGCGGAACAGCGCGAGCGCATGTTCATCATCTTCAGTATGCTGGTTTCATTGTTTGAACGTGCCTACTTGCTGCTCTATGAAAGCGGCATGACGGAAAAACAGTCAAGACGCTGGCGCTCCTGGGAAGACTACATGGGGGAGTGGTGTAACCGCGTCGATTTTCGTGCCGCATTGCCAGCCTTGCTGCGCGGCGAAGACCCGGAGTTTGCGGCCTACATTCGGAATCTTGCGGCCAGTGAACATGAGGCGTAGGGTGCGCTCCGCGCACCGGCATATTGGTGCGTAAAACGCACCCTACGAATTATTCCTGACGTGTCGCAGCGCAACGCGCTTGAGATAAGCTTCGCGCGCGATTTGCGCATTATGTGCTATGCCGAATCAGGTTCGGCCGCAACAGACAATTACCGAGACCCGCATGATGATGCCTTCATGAAGTATTTTCCAATCCAGACATGAGCCTGAACGAAGGAGGTTTGTGAGGTGTAGTTCAGGCGGCGCGTTGTTGGGTTTTGTTAATAAATCGAAAGAGTTT
>JANLID010000358.1 GCA_024654105.1 Gallionella sp.
CCTGTAATGGGTGGCTTTCGTGTCGCAACAAAAGCTTACCATTTAGAAGTGCTCAGCCCTCCGTTTTTAGGGGCGTTTGGGCTTAACCGAGTGCCATGAAGGTCTGGCCCAGTTCGCCCAGCTACTACGTCAGCAACTATGGCGATACCCGAACCGCCAGTTTGGAGTGCATTCCCGGGGCGAAAATATGTATTGGTGCGCGCTCAGGCTCCCTGTCTTGGGGTGTCGGCCTGGCAGGCGACTCATCATGCACCAACTGCTGCTATTTCTGCGACGGCGGCATCCATTCCTATACTTTTGGCGGCTGTTCCGGTTCGACGGCTGGCATCTATTATTGGGCAAATTGGACTTGCTCTGGCCCGCAGTGTGCCTCCGTGATGGGTGCATATACTGGCTCTACCGGTCTATTTTGTACTGTTAACGACTGCAACGCATGGAGGCGCGTATACAACTCTAGCTCCAGTTGCTCCACTACCGCAATTTATACACAACGCCCTGAGGGGCAGTACTATAATGGCGTTTGCGCCCAGAGCGGCGTTGATTTTTAGCGAAAAAATCAATGGAGTCACTTCAGTAAAGGATACAACCAATGCCGCGCATACTGATAGTCTTAAGGAAGGCGGCGCTTAAAAAAATGCCTGCTTTCTTCTTCGCGCTCATCGCATTTCAGGCCGCAGTGCTTGAGGCGCACGCCATGCCAGTGCTCGACAGTTCATTTGGTAGCAGCGGTATCGCACGCATCGGAGTGGCTGCTGGAGCGGAAGACACGCCGTCTGCTTCGGTATTGCAGAGCGATGGCAAGTTGCTGGTCGCCGGTTGGACGGCGGGGCGGCAAGCGCACGCTTTCGTGCTGCGATTGAACACCAACGGCAGCTTGGACAGTTCTTTCGGCAATGGCGGGGTCACGCTGTTTGATAAGTCTAATGGGTATTTCTGGTACACGATCGGACAGATCGAGCAGCGCCCAGACGGTTCGATATTGATTGGCGCTCAAGTATACGGAGGTTTCATGTTTGCCCGGCTGACGCCGACCGGGATCTTCGATTCCACGTTTGCCGCTAACGGTTTTTTCTTCACTGCCGACTCTAGCAACTCGGCGCGTTTTGTACAGCAAGCAGATGGCGGGATTTTGATTGTCTCTGACGCGACGCAGGAAACGCAATTCGCGCTACGCCTGACGCGCCTTACTGCTGCAGGGGAACGTGACCCTGCTTACGCGCCAAACGGCGAAAAGATACTCAACAACCTGCCTCCGGACTTTATCATGGCATCGGGCAATTCTGTAGCCGCCGAGCCGGATGGTGGATTTACCGTAATGGCACAAGCAACCATCCGTCCTGGCACCTATCTGCTGTTACGTGTGACAGGCGCGGGTGCTCTCAGTGCCAGCTTTGGAGCGGGGGGGCTGGTCTCGGGTTACGATCTGGGCTACCCGTTCGATAGACCTGTCGAGGTGGTGCGCACCGCCGACGGTAGGCTGCTTCTCATCGGCGAAGCCGGGAGCATCCCCAGCAACACGCAAGTTAATTTTGCCGGAAAAACAGTGATGTGGCGGGTCACGACCAGCGGCATGGCCGATGTTTCTTTCGGTACGTCCGGACGTATTGAGATCGGCAGCAGCGAAATTTCCGTCATCAATTATCGATTTGCAGCGCTGGCGGATAGCGGCATTGCAATTGTTGTAAATTCAGATAGAAACACGTCGAAAGTGATGCGCTTCGATGGCAGAGGCGTCCCTGATGCCGCATTTGGTGCTGCCGGCAGCGCGACGATCGCTATTGCCGGCTATGGTGGATTCGACGCAATTGGCGTGCTGCCAAACAGCGCGGGCGGCTTGTTGATACCAGCAGCGGCCTGGCTGACCACGGCATGCTCCGGCAGCAACTATTGCTTTCCGCGCGGCGTAGATGCTGCCGTGGCAAGCCTCGATGGCAGCGGTCGTCTTCAACCGGGCTATGGCCGGGGAGATGGCGTCGCTGTCTGGAACAACGCAGAATACAGCAACGACCAGATAGACGCGATACTGGTCGAAGCTTCGGGCAAAGTAGTGCTCGCAGGTACTTCAGACGCGGGCGCGACCTTTGATTATTTGCTTGCTCGCCTGACGGCAAATGGCTCCCCCGACATCTCATTCGGGACGAACGGGCGCGTGTCGCCGGGGCAAAACATTCACTTCATCGGCAAGGTGCGTGCAGTTGAACAAGGAAGCGGCGCGATAACGGTCGTGACCGGAACCGCACTCGGGTCTTTTGGCCAGTTCGGCACCGTCACGGCGTTTCAGGTTGACTCTGCCGGAATGCTCGACGCCGGATTCGCACCCGCTCTCGCGGCGCCGGCGAGAGCCAACACGGATATTGCGCTGGGCGTTCGTCCGGATGGGCGCTTGCTTTACGGAACAACGACGTACGATGGAACTGCGATTTTGCAGCAGACCATGCCGGACGGGACGCCTGACTTGAATTTCGGCGCGGGAGGTAAAGTCGTATTCCCGTTGTCTGCTGGAGAGGATTCGCGCCAGGCCGATCTGGTTCTGCTTGGCGATGGTTCAGTGGTCTTTGCCGTGCTGACGAATCAGAACCTGCGCCTCTACAAAGTCGATCCGCGTGGGTTGCCGGTAGCTTCGTTTGGGACGGCCGGTCAGTTTGCCTATGCTGCGGTTCTTGCTGATGCAATCTCCATTGGAGAACCATTCTCCTTGCTCTCCCTGGCCGATGGCTCCCTGCTGGCCGGCATTCGCGCATACGCACCAGCCGGTTCGTCAAGCGAATCTCTGCTCGCGATTCGGGTTTCAGACCGAGGCATGCTGATCGGGGCGGGCAATTTGTTGGCGGATCAGCGCTATCTCGCTTGGAGTTTTGCTGCACTGCCCGACGCCAGTGTGGTGATAGCGCGCAGCCGTCGCGACGACACGACAGATTCGGCAGCGCTATATCGCCTGCTTCCGGATAACAGTCTTGACGCGAGTTTTGGCGTCGGTGGTGCGTATCCGCTTCCCGGCATCCAGAGCGTCAGCGCACTGGCGCTCGATGCCAATTCGCGTTTACTCGTTGCGGGACAGGATGCAAAGAGTGCTGTTCTGGGTCGCTATGACTTGAGCGGAGTGCTCGCCAGTATGCCTGTCGTTGAGTTCTACAATACCAACCTCGACCACTATTTCATCACCGCCGACTCAAGTGAGGCGACGGCCATCGACGGCGGTAGCGCGGGGCCGGGCTGGGTGCGCACCGGTTATAGCTTCAAGTCGGGCGGCAGCGCTTCCGTGTGCCGTTTCTACGGCAGCCAGTCGCCCGGCCCGAACTCGCATTTTTATACGGTGGATGCTTCCGAATGTGCATGGCTCAAGCAGTTGCAGGCCAGCACGCCGGACACACAGAAGCGCTGGAATTTTGAGAGCCTGGATTTTGTCTCGACACCGGCAAGCAACGGCACCTGCCCCGCCGGCACCACGCCGGTCTATCGCGCCTATAACAATGGCTTCGCCCGGGGCGTCGATTCCAGCCACCGCATCGCCGGCAGCCTGACTGCCATACAGGAGGTCGTGACACGCGGCTGGAGCGACGAGGGCGTGGTGATGTGCGCGCCGAATTGATCGGAAAATGCAGATAAAATTCTTTCGCGTAGTGCTATGTGCTTGTAAAAACAGGGTTATGCTACAGTCTCGTGATGTTTGCAAGGAGAGTGAACGTGCGGATTGCTAGTCTCTTTTCTGCTGCGCTAATCGTTGGCGGTTGCTCATCTATTAACGTCGATAACGAGCCAAACAAAAAACCGGCTGGCATGGATTCCGGCGTGAACACAAATATTGAGCGGCTGTCAGAGCGTAATGATATATATTCTTGCGAATCAGATGCTGACTGCGCATCCGTAAAAGCCGGGTGTTGTGGATGTCGCATGGGCGGCAGTAACACTTCAATCAACAAGAAATTCGTATCGCTTTGGGAAAAAGAAGCGGCTGCCCGTTGTGAAGGACGTGTGTGCCCTGCATTTGTCCGGTTGCCATGCCCGACAACGGGCCGATGTGTAAACAACAGATGTACGCTGTAAGCAAACACAGAGGCACCCGTAACAAAATTTCCAATACAGACGCCGGGAATTTTGCGCGCCCCTCGGCTGGTTAACGCAAGCAAGGGAGATTGATAATGCGGCATCATTCAATATGTTTCGAGAGTTTTGATCCGGGGCGCTTCTTTGCAGCAT
>JANLID010000387.1 GCA_024654105.1 Gallionella sp.
TTTGCCCGGAAATTTTTGTTAATGAAATCGTTTTGTATGCGGTATTTAGCAACCCCAAACAAACCGGTAATTTTTAATCTCTTCGGGTTGAATTCCCCGCCGCTTGCGGCGAATGATTTGACCAGACCCGGATTGATACCCCGCTGCTTGCAGCGGGGTTATTCATTTTTGAGGTTGCCCTTATGCCCGCCGTAATGTCGCGCCGCCGCTTTATTACTTTTGTCGCAGCTGCCGCCGGTCTGCCGCTGTTGCTGAAAGCGGGGGGTGCCCAAGCCAGGCCAGTGCGCTGGGACGGCACCGCGCTGGGGGCGCCGGCCTCCATCCAGCTTTTTCATATCGACGAGGCTCAGGCGCGTGCCGCCATTGCTGCCGGGCTGCAGGAGTTGAAACGCCTTGAGACGATTTTCAGCGTTTACCGCGCGGACAGTTCCATCTCGAAACTCAATCGCGAAGGCGTGCTCGAAAATGCGCCGGATGATTTCATCGTCATGCTCACGCGCGCCCTGTCGCTGGCAAAGATTAGCGACGGCGTGTATGACCCCACCATACAGCCGGTGTGGCAAACCTATTTTCGCCACTTCACCGCAAGCAGCCCCGACCCTGCCGGACCGGCGTCGCGCGATCTCGCCGCCGCGCTTGCCCTGGTGGACTGGCGCGCAGTCGAGGTGGACGCCGGGCGCAACCGGGTTTCCTTCGCCCGTCCCGGCATGGGGCTGACGCTGAACAGCGGCGCCCAGGGCTATATCACCGACCGTGTCGCCGACGTGTTGCGCGCTCACGGTTTCGACCGCATGCTGGTCGATATGGGTGAGCCGCGCGCGCTCTCGGCCAAGCCGGACGGCTCCGCGTGGCGTGTCGGCATTGCCAACCCGGCCGATCCAAGTCGCGCGATCGTTACGCTGGACGTAGTGGATAAATGCGTTTCCACTTCGGGCGGTTACGGCACCCTGTTCGATTCCGCCGGTACTTTCACCCACCTGATCGACACACGTACCGGATGTACCGCGCCGGCGCTGCTGGGGGTCTCGGTGGTAGCGGATACCGGCGTTGTTGCCGACGGCCTTTCCACCGCCATGCTGATGGCGCCGGCCGAGCGCAGACTGGCCATACTCAAGGCCGCCGGGGGACAGAAGGCGATCTACGTTACACCCGAGGGCGTGGTTTCCACCGTGGAGGCGTGACCATGGACGAGCCTTTGCACAGCACTGCGGATTTCAGCGCTCCCCCGGTGATTGAGGGAATCGCCCATGTGGTGGCGATAGAAGGCAAGTTTGCCTGGCTGGAGCCCGAGCAGACCACCAGTTGCGGCAGTTGCGCTTCGGCGTCCGCATGCGGCTCCAAGGGCATCGGCACCATGGCCAACCGGCTGGAGCAGCGCCGTTTCCGTATAGCTAACGATGCCAATCTTGCCATCGGTGAGCGCGTTGTGTTCGGCATTCACGAAAATGTTCTGTTGAAGGGCTCATTTACCGCTTACGCCATCCCGCTCGCCACCCTGCTGCTTGCCGGATCGCTTGCGCAATGGCAATTCGGCAGCGACTTCATTACCATGGCAGCGATGGTTGTTGGTCTTGTAATCGGGCTGGGAATTTCGCGATGGGTGGCCGGACGCTTGCATGCCAAGGGCGATCTCGATCCGCTGTTTTTGCGTCGCGCAAGACCGGGCGAAACGTGCAACTCTTGAATTAACAAGGAACAGCGATGGATGCCTCTAAAAATTCAGGGTTCGCCCAAATGCCCCACAAGGGGACGCCGATCCGCTACGGGCAAAAACAGCCCGTGCGGAGTCGTCAGCAAGGCGCGGGAAAAATTTGCGAGCATCCGCTACGCGGATTGCCTGCTTACCCCACTTCGCCGCGCTGCATATGTTCGATATGTAAGCAAGAAAACAAAGTTTCAGTGAAGGGTAACCTTCAGGTTGGCCGTAACTAAATTTTTTACGCAACACAGCAGTTGGGATGAAATCTGGGTTTTTAGAGGTATCCAAATGAAAGAGTATGTACTCCTGATGTTTAGCGCGGCGCTGGTCAACAACGTTATCCTGGGCCGCTTCCTCGGCCTGTGCCCGACGATGGGCGTGACCACCCGCCTGGATGCCGCCGTGGGCATGGGCATGGCGACCACTTTCGTGATGACTATTTCAGCCCTGGCGGGCTGGACGGTCAACACGCTATTGCTGGTTCCCTTCGGGCTGGGCTATCTGCGCACGATTACATTCATTCTGATCATTGCATCCGCCGTTCAATTCACAGAAATGGTGGTCAAAAAAATATCGCCGTCACTGTTCAAGTTGCTGGGCATATACCTGCCGTTGATTACCACCAACTGTGCCGTTCTTGGTATCGCGCTGTTGCTGGTCGAGGGCAAGTTGAGCTTCATTTCAAGCATCCTGTTCGCTCTCGGATCCGCGATGGGCTTCAGTTTGGTGCTGGTCATTTTTGCCGGCCTGCGCGAACGCCTGGCCGTAATGGATGTCCCACGTTTGTTCGCCGGCCCGCCTATCGCTTTCATCGTGGTCAGCCTGCTGGCGCTGGCATTCATGGGTTTCTCGGGTATGGGCGCAAGTTGATTATGTCTGGCATATTGATCGCTATCGGTAGTCTTACGATAATTGGCCTCGCGCTGGGCACCATACTCGGCGCGGCTGCACGCTATTTCGCAGTAAAGGAAAACCCCCTGGAAGAGGAGTTGAAAGGCATGTTGCCCGGTTCGCAGTGCGGCCAGTGCGGCTACGTCGGCTGCGCCCAGTATGCGGCGGCGCTGGCGAAGGGTGAGGCTTCGGTGACTCTGTGCGCTCCCGGCGGCAAAGCGGTGATTGAAGCGCTGGCCAATAAACTGGGCGTCACCGCCGACCTCTCCGGGCATGAGGAGAAGGGGCCGGAACACGCATTCATCGTCGAGAATCTTTGCATCGGTTGCACGCGCTGCATCAGGGAGTGCTCGACGGATGCCATTCTGGGCGCCAACAAGCTGATGCACACGATCATCGTCGATGCCTGTCATGGCTGTTCCAAGTGCGTCAAGGTCTGTCCCACCGACGCCATTGTGATGGTTCCGGTGCGGGTGACGCTGGCCAACTGGCACTGGCCCAAGCCCGAAGTTGAGAGCACGCACACCAAATCAGAGGTTGCGCATGTACATTAGCATCGTAGGGCGGAAAACGAGCGCGGCAAAGTTTCGAGCTTGCGGCCAAAGCGTAGCGCCTTCCGCCAAGACTGTGGCGGATAACGGGGCTTCGCCCCTCATCCGCCCTACGGCCAAAAAGGAATATTGACAGATGAAACTTTTCCCAATACGTGGCGGCATTCATCCGGAATACCGCAAGGAACCGACCAGCGAGAAGACCATCGTTGCCATGCCGATGCCGGCTGCGCTCTACATTCCGCTGCAACAGCATATCGGTGCGCCTGCCGAGGTGCTGGTATCCGAAGGGGATATGGTCAAGAAAGGCCAGATGATCGCGCGCAACCAGGGCACGATATCGGCTTCCCAGCATGCGCCCACATCGGGCCGCGTTTCGGCGGTTACCCAGGTGGCCGCGCCGCATCCTTCCGGTTTGCCGCAGACGACAATTATCATCGAGTCCGATGGCAAGGATGAATGGGCTGACCTGCCCGAACCCATCACCGATCCCTTTGCTGCCGACCCGCACGCGATTCATGAGCGTGTCGCGCAATCGGGCATCGTCGGCATGGGCGGTGCTGCCTTTCCTTCTGCGGTAAAGCTGACTCTTGGGACGCAGAAAAAACTAGAAATATTGCTGCTTAACGGCGCGGAGTGCGAACCTTACCTGACCTGCGATGACCGGGTAATGCGTGAGTATCCGGACGAAATCATTGATGGCGCACGCATCATGGCGCACGCGCTGGGCACGCCCAGGGTGGTCATTGGCATCGAGCGGAACAAGCCGCAGGCGATTGACATCATGACCAGGGCGGCCTCCGCCTTCGCGGGGATCGAGGTGATCGGTGTGCCGGTGGAATACCCGATGGGTTCCGAGCGCCATCTCGTGCAGGCGATCACGGGCCGCGAAACACCGGCGCGCAAACTTACTGCCGATCTTGGCGTGGTGGTGCACAACGTCGCCACTGCCCGTGCCGTGCATCATGCCGTCCGCTTTGGCCGTCCGCTGGTCTCGCGGGTGGTGACGGTGAGCGGCGGCGCCATACGCGAACCCAATAATGTTATGACACCCATCGGTGCGCGGGTAGCCGACCTGGTCGAA
>JANLID010000399.1 GCA_024654105.1 Gallionella sp.
CGGTGCTTTTTTTGGCCGCGACGAGGCGTTCCGAATACTTCCGGCTATCCTTGAACTTGAGGGTGTCGACCGGCAGCACTTCCGCGCCGATCTCGAAGCGCCCCTCACCATCGAGCAGCAAATCCAGCCTGGTGCGCGCCGAAATGCGGTGGTGATGGTTGCACTTCGGGCAGACGCTCTGGTTCTTCTCCAGGTCGGAGTGGTACAGCACCGCCTGACAATTCGGACACTTGTGCCACAAGCCTTCTGGCACACTCTTCTTCTCCTCGCTCTCGCGGCGCTTGATCTTGGGCGGCAATAATTTCTGGAACCAGCTCATAGCATTTCCTTTTCTTGCATGTTTATTCACAGCACACAGCTCTGTTCCAATCCCCTCACCCCCAGCCCCTCTCCCGCTTGCGGGAGAGGGTGGCCGAAGGCCGGGAGAGGGTCAGGCTTGGTCGACGGCCTGTCTCAATTCCTTGACCAGCCTGCTCACATTGGCGACAACATCCTGTTCGGCCGAGTTTTCGATTTCCTGCACGATGCGGCTGCCCACCACCACGCCGTCGCACAACCTCGCCACCGCCAGTGCGGTCGCGGCATCGCGAATGCCGAAGCCAACGCCGATGGGCAGCTGGATATGCTTGCGCAGTTGCGGGATTTTCTGTTCGATGGCAAGCAAGTCGAGATGCCCCGCGCCGGTCACGCCCTTGAGCGACACATAATACACATAGCCGCGCGCCTGTTTGGCGACGCGTTCCACGCGCGCATCGGTGCTGGTCGGCGCGAGCAGAAAAATCGGGTCGATGCCGTGCTTGGTCAGATGCGCGAACGCCTCGTGGCCTTCTTCCGGCGGAAAATCCACGGTCAACACGCCATCCACGCCAACTTCGGCACAACGCCTGGCAAAAGTCTCCCAGCCCATCGCTTCGATCGGATTGCCGTAACCCATCAGCACGATAGGTGTTTCGGCATTGCTGCGGCGGAATTCGGCGACCATGTCCAGCACGTGATGCAGGCCGACGTGATGCTTGAGCGCGCGTTCGGAAGCGCGCTGGATGGTTGGCCCGTCCGCCATCGGGTCGGAGAACGGCACGCCCAGCTCGATGATGTCCGCGCCCGCTTCCACCAGCGCGTGCAGCAACGGCACGGTGAACGCTGGGTTGGGGTCGCCCGCCGTGAAGAACGGAATCAGCGCCTTGCGCTTATGTTGCTTGAGCTTGTCGAAGGTGGTCTGGATGCGGCTCATTATTTATTTTTTCCGTTGAAATTCGATTTCACGCATACATCAGGCGGCCGCGCGGCTCGGGAATTTTGCGCCCCAGTTCTTGCGCCACTTCAACCCAAGCCGCCATTGCTTCCTGAGCATGACGCAGCGCCTCGTCTTGCGTATCTCCATGCGCCATGCAGCCGGGCAATTCAGGTACTTCGGCGATGAACGCGGCATCTTCGGCACTCCAGTAAAGAATAATTTCATAGCGATACATGGTTACTCTCCCGCTAAATGATATTTCATGATGACAGCCCTCACCTGCTTGACTTGGTAGGGTTTGGCTTTATTGCCTGCCGGTTGAATGTTGACGATTTCGTCAATACCATCCTTGCTGAACAAATGG
>JANLID010000418.1 GCA_024654105.1 Gallionella sp.
TTAAAGTCGTTCCCACATTCCGAAGAACACAGAAACTTCCCAAAAACCAAGCACCTACACTCGTCGGTTGTTCGTTTTGTTTTTTAAAGAGCGGCTACCCAGATAACTATCTGAAACCTGGGGGTTGCGGGGACAGGATTTGAACCTATGACCTTCGGGTTATGAGCCCGACGAGCTACCGAGCTGCTCCACCCCGCGTCAGCGAAGAGGCGAAATATAGCAAACTATCCCGGCCTCGTCAAACACTATGTGATTTTTTTACTATGTGCATTTTTTCTTGTGGCGATACTGTTGTCTTCAATGGTGGTGCTGATGGTGAGCATCCGGGAAATGTGGGTGCACATGTGTCAGCGGTTCGTGCCAGTGCTGGTGTCGATATTTGCTGCCGTGTGTCATCGGGTAATGCGTACGAATCACGGCATGTCGGCTCGATGAAAGCTCGACAGCCCCTGAGACTTGAGTTTCAAAACCTTGGTTGGGTCGATCATGCAGTATTGGTCGTACATGATCCCCCGCTGTTGTAAGCGCGCCCGCGTTATAGCGCCCCTTGTTTTTCCACCGTTGCAACCTGGTAGCTTGCGCGCCCCGCCAGACCGCAGAATCAAACTCATCCCGCGCATCATGGCTTTCGACCTTTCGTTGGCTTAACGCCTCGAAGTCTCGTTTAGCGCGTCCTCAACCAGCCTCATCAACTGCTCGCTACCGAAGCTCGGCAGCGGTTTCCCGTTAACAAAGAACTCCGGTGTCTTGGTTACATTCAGGGTTTGCGCATCCGCAAGATCTTGAGCGATCAAGTTTGCAATTTCCGGTGCGGCCATGTCAGCCCGCACCTTTTCAAGGTTCAAGCCCAGCCCTTCGAGGTGCTTCCAAATAAGCTCTATCTGGGGCGTGTGCTGTGATGCCCAGTCGGCCTGCGAGGTCAGCAAAGCTTCCAGTACCTGCCAGAACTTACCCTGTTTGCGCGCTGCCTCCAGCACCGCCACAACCTTGTCCGATCCGTTATGGAATGGCGCGTAACGCAAGACGAGACGAATCTTGTCGGGGTTTGTCGCCATCATTTTCTTGACCAGTGGATAGAACGCACTGCAGGTCTCGCAAGCGGGATCGATAAATTCAACGATGACGACTGGCGCATCGGCCTTGCCGAGCGTCGGCGAGTGCATGCGGACAAGTACCGAGTGATTTGCTTCGGCCATCTGTTCGGACTGATTATCTTTCTGCGCGGTATAGAACAGTGTGCCCAGGATGAAAACCAACAGTAAACCCGCCAAGGCAACGATAAACAAAGTTTTTTGTTTCATTTTGAACTCCTGAAATGCGCCCAGAACAGCAACGCCAGAATGGTTGAGAAAGCCAGAACCGATAGAAGCGGAATCGTCACAAAGCCGAACCACTCAATCACCGTCTCCGAGCACGGCACACCCCGCGTGCAAGGCTTGATGCTCTCCGGGATCACTCCCGCGAGCAGGAGCAGGTGAAAAAAAGCAAATAACCAGCCGATTACAGCCAACGGCAGTGCATAGCGAACCACTTTTCTATCGAAGGGGAACAGCCCGATCGGCAGGATAATCACCAAAGGAAACATGAAAATGCGCTGATACCAGCAGAGTACGCAGGGCGGAAGTTGCATAACCTCGCCGAAGAACAGCGCGCCAAGTGTCGAGACAGTGGCTACCACCCAAGCAGCGAAGATCAACATCCACGCCGTTGTGTCGCCACGAGAATGTGCAGTCGTGTTATTCAAAAAGAGTACCTCCAACGAGTTAAATGCGAGCTAAATGGGGCAGCTTTTAAATCAGGAGCAAGTGTAAAAGCTCGACATAACTCATGCATATAGCAATAAGAGCTTACCGTGAAGTTCATTTTTTGGTATCTCCAGTAATTTTGAGCAACCGCATACCGTTAAACACCACGATCAGACTGGCTCCCATATCGGCGAAAACCGCCATCCAAAGCGTAGCTTTCCCTGCGAGCGCCAGCACAAAGAACACCGCCTTGATGCCGATGGCCAGCGTGATGTTCTGCCGCAACACACGGGAAGTGTCGCGGCTTAGCTGAATGAAGTGCGGCAGTTTGCGCAAATCGTCGTCCATCAAGGCTACATCGGCAGTCTCGATGGCGGTATCGGTTCCGGCTGTACCCATGGCGAAGCCGATGGATGCCTTGGCCAACGCCGGTGCGTCGTTGATGCCATCGCCCACCATGCCGACCTTGCCATAGCGGCGGATCAGATCGTCAATAACCGCCAGTTTTTCCTCGGGCAGCAGGTTGCCGCGCGCATCGTCTATGCCTACCTGAGCGGCGATGGCGCTGGCCGTAGTCTGGTTGTCGCCGGTCAACATCACCGATACCACACCAAGTGCGTGAAGCTGACGGATTGCCTCGGCACTGTGTTCACGCACCGTGTCGGCAACACCGATAACGCACAGCGGCGCGTTTTCAGTGGACAATACCACAGCCGTCTTGCCTTCCTCTTCCAGCCGCCTCAGCGCTTCCTCGACATGTGGCCCGCAGATGCCCAGCTCTTCGACCTGCCGATGGTTGCTTACATAGTAGAGTTGCCCATCAATAACAGCTTTCGCACCGCGACCTGTGAGGGACTCGAACGAAATGGCGGGTAGCAACAAACGCGGCGTTCCGTTTCCGTCAACAGGCGTCTGCCATGCCGAAACGATGGCGGCAGCGATGGGATGTTCCGAATGAGCGTCCACGCTGGCGGCAAGTTGGAGCAGCGCGTCCGCCGGTTGCTCGACGAGCGGGATGACATCGGTCACAACAGGCTTGCCGTGGGTGAGCGTGCCGGTTTTGTCCAAGGCCACGGCCTTGATCAGCCGCCCATTTTCCAGATGCGCTCCGCCCTTCACCAGAATGCCCTGTCTCGCCGCTGCGGCGAGACCGCTGACCACGGTAACCGGCGTGGAGATCACCAGCGCGCAGGGACAGGCGATCACCAGCATGACCAGCGCCTTGTAGAACCATGGCTCGAACGCGGCACCGAATAGCAGCGGCGGCACGACTGCCACCAGAACCGCAAACACCACGACGGCGGGCGTGTAGTAGCGCGCGAATTGATCGACGAAGCGTTGCGTCGGCGCGCGCTGGCCTTGCGCTTCCTGAACCGAGCGGATAATGCGGGCGAGCGTGGTGTTGCCCTTGTTGGCGGTGACGCGAAATTCCAACATGCCACGCTCGTTCAGCGTACCGGCAAAAACCGGGTCACCCGCAATCTTTGCCACGGGAATACTTTCCCCGGTAATCGGTGCCTGATTCACTGAACTGCCGCCCGCCGTAACCATCCCGTCCAGCGGGATGCGCTCACCCGGCTTGACGCGAGCGGTCTGCCCCACCTGCACGTCGGCTACCGCTATCTCGCGCCACTCGCCGCTGTCGAGGCGCACGGTCGCGATTTCCGGTGCCATCGCCATGAGGCCCCGAATCGCGTTCTTGGCGCGTTCCAGCGAGAGCGTTTCGATCAACTCGGCCAGCGCGAACAGGAATATCACCACCGCAGCTTCCGGCCATTCCCCGATGGCAATCGCGCCAATCACGGCAAAGCTCATCAGAAAATTCATGTTGAGGGTAAAAGTCTTGAGCGCGATCCAACCTTTCTTGAGCGTACTGAATCCACCGGTGGCAATGGACAACAAGGCCAAAGCGATCACCGCAAATGATTGCTCGCTCGCACTGCTCCAGGCGACGATTTCCGAAGCGATAGCGGCGACGCCAGATACCGCCATGAATGCCCATGTCCGAGACGACACCATGGGCATATCCGCTTCGCAATTGGAACAGGCATCCGGCTGCGCCTGCGGCGCAGGAACCGCCTTCATGCCTATTTCACGCAAGGCGTCGTGGATGGGTTGCTCATCGTCCAGCGTATGCATGACGGTAAGGCGGCGATCCATAAGATTGAACGCCAGCTCGCCGATGCCCGGCACCGCCCCGAGTCGCTTGCGGATCAGCGCCTCCTCGGTCGGGCAGTCCATGTTGCGAATAATAAATGTCGAGTTTTTCATTGTCTGAATTCCCATGTCCTGTGCCTTGAAAAAACAGCGGAGTTCTTTATTTAGTAAATTACTCAAAACGTGCCGGGAATGCTGCCCCAGCCTGATCCGTACAAACGCCTGACGGCTTTGCGCCGGATGTCCACATCAGGCGGCACGAGACTTTATTTCCTTCTGCGGATATGGCAATCGTCTCGATAGAATAAACCACATGATCGGTGTCGAGCCCGGCAAAAATCTGCTCCCAGTGCTTCGGATTGACGCCGTAATAGCGTTTGCGCAGAGCCGCCAAATTGGTCTGGCGCTCGGTAACAAAACCACGCGCCTCATAACGGCGGTTCGGCGTCTCCAACACGAGGCGATTGCCCTCCCCATCTTCATGAGCCAGCTCACCGGCAATGAATGGTGAGTCGTTTCCACTGACCATCTGGTGAACATGGCTAGCGCATCCGGTCAACAGCAAAATTGCAAGAAGCTCTATTCAATATAGAATATTTTCATCGTATTTCCTTCCGGCAGCCAAGGCACGTGGCTCACCGCCCTTACCCAGACCGGCAAGCAGCGGGTAGTCAGCCATATACCGTACAGTGCTTCTGGCAACTGCTACGCCTTTGCCGGCGAGGACGCAGACTCGGCAGTGAAACCCTCCTCTTCCTCATCTCTTCGATGTGCCAATCGATACAGAATCGGCAGTACGAGCAGCGTCAGCGCGGTCGATGACAATATGCCGCCGATGACGACGGTGGCGAGCGGTCGCTGCACCTCGGCGCCGGTACCGGTGGCGATGGCCATCGGAATAAAACCGAGCGATGCCACCAGCGCGGTCATCAGCACCGGGCGCAGCCTGGTCAACGCCCCTTCGTGAATCGCCGCATCCAGCGACTTGCCTTCCTCGCGCAGGGAGCGGATGAAGGCGATCATCACCAGGCCGTTGAGCACCGCTACGCCCGACAGCGCGATGAAGCCGACCCCCGCCGAAATGGACAGCGGGATACCCCGCAGCCAGAGCGCCAGGATGCCGCCAGTCAGGGCAAACGGCACCCCGGTGAACACCAGCAGCCCGTCCTTCACGTTGTTGAACATCGCGAACAGCAGCATGAACACCAGCAGCAGTGCAACAGGAACCACGATCTGCAGGCGTTTCGCCGCCGATTGCAACTGCTCGAAGGTGCCGCCCCAGGTAGTCCAGTAGCCGGCCGGCACCTTGACCGTCTGCTGAATCCTCTGCTCGGCCTCGGCCACGAAAGACCCGATATCCCGTCCGCGCACATTGGCCGTCACCACCACACGCCGCTTGCCGTCTTCACGGCTGATCTGGTTCGGGCCCGGCGCGACTTCGAAGGTCGCCACGTCGCCCAGTTGCAGATAGGCGGGGCGGGCTTGACCGCTTGCTTCATCCACAGGCAAATGGATCGGCAGTTGCTTCATCGCTTCCATGTCATTGCGCAGCCGCTCGGGCAGGCGGACGATGATGTCGAAGCGCCGGTCGCCCTGGAACAGCACGCCGGCTTCCCTGCCACCCACTGCAATCGCGATGGCTTCCTGCACGTCACCGACATTGATGCCGAGACGGGCGGTCTTTTCCCGGTCGATCTGGATGGTCAGCATCGGCAAGCCGGTGGTCTGCTCGACCTTGACGTCGGCAGCCCCGGAAATCTTCTCCAGCACTTCCGCAATTTCATCGGCGGTGCGGTTCATCGTATCCATGTCGTCGCCGAACACCTTGACCGCCACGTCGCTGCGCACGCCGGAAAGCAGTTCGTTGAAGCGCATCTGGATCGGCTGGGTGAACTCGTAGTTGTTGCCGGGCACTTTGGCCACCGCCGCTTGTATGGCTTCGACCAGGCCGGCTTTGCTGCGCTGCGGATCGGGCCATTCCGATTGCGGTTTCAGCATGATGAAGTTGTCGGCGACGCTGGGCGGCATCGGGTCAGTGGCGATCTCGGCCGTGCCCATCTTGGCGAAAATCCTGTCGACCTCCGGGAACTGCTTGATGGTCCGCTCCAGCCCGATTTGCATCTCGATCGCCTGCGTCAGGCTGGTGCCCGGAATGCGCAGGGCATGCAGCGCGATATCGCCTTCGTTGAGGTTCGGCACGAATTCGCTGCCCATGCGCGTGGCAAGCAGCCCGCTGAGCACCACGGCGACCATCGTGACAGTCAGCACCAACGGCTTGTTGAGCATCGCAAAGCCGAGCA
>JANLID010000421.1 GCA_024654105.1 Gallionella sp.
GTTGATCCCCATCGCGCATCTCCTTTTGTTGGAATGCGTTTATTATCCACATGCGCAGGCTCAAAACATGAGCCTGCTGAACTTCGTGGCTAATCAGGAAAATTGATGATGCAAAGAGTCTCAGATCAAGAGCTGAAGCCGTATTGGGCAACAAACTTGGTTCTGATGAAACGGTTAATCTCGCTTGCTCAGAATGGATTGACGTGCGGGCTTTCGGTCAGCTATTCGCACTATCCAAAAAGAAAGGTAAGAAGAAAGAGGATGGCAGCGATGAAGAAGGCGATGCCGGAATTTCCATCGGCATCCGTGGGCCAGTGACTGTCCAGTCGGCATTCAGCCTAGTACCTATCGACATCACCAGTACACAGATCACAAAAAGCGTAAACGGCGAGGACACTAAGGATGGCAAGAGAAGTTCCGACACGATGGGCATGAAACACCGCGTAGATCAGGGCATCTATGTTTTCTATGGCAGCATGAATCCGCAACTTGCCGAGAAAACAAAATTCAGCGAAGAGGATGCGCAAGCTATCAAAGAGATTTTACCCAAGCTGTTTGAGAACGATGAATCCAGCGCCCGTCCTGCTGGTAGCATGGAAGTTCTCAAGGTGCTTTGGTGGAAGCACAACTGCAAATCCGGGCAACACTCATCTGCCAAAGTGCACGGTTCGCTAAAAGTTCAGCCTGACGGAAAGTTTGAGCTTGCCAAACTGGACGGTTTTGAGCAGGGAAAAGGCCTTGAAATTATCGCGGGATTTTGAGGTCTCTTGATCGGAGTCAATGCCGGAATCTCACCGTCGCCCAGCCCAATACCCCGGCCAGCGGCTTTGATGGGCAATCGCGACCACTCTGACAGATGCACCCTGAATTCGGAAAACTAATGTGTATGGGAAACGCTTGAAATACAGACGAACCGTTCCGTGCAGTCCGGCATTGCCGACACCGGGTTGCTCGGCGGCCAGTCGGACGACGCGACGCAATTCCTGGGTGAAAGCGCGGCTGGGCGAAGATCCTCCATTATCTCGATACCAATGGGTCGCTTCTTCTGCTTCAGCGAGCGCCTCTGGATTGAACGAGACGCGCATCAATCAGCGTGCGCTATCAATAATTGCGTCGAGCCGGGCGAAAACTTCTTCTGCTGGAATCCAGACCGTTTTTCCAGCTTCCATGTCCGCCACGCGGCGGGCGATTTCTTCGTCCCATGCTTTGGCGATGGCTTCGGGTGAGTCTTCTGCTTCGCCTTCCAGGCTGACGATCAGGCGGTGGATCAATTCGCCCCGCTCCTTGGGTGTCAGACTTAATGCTTGGTCTTCAATTTCTTTCAATATCGCTGCCATGATGCCCTCCTTAAATTCAAATGTTGCGAATAATATGATAGCACCACTGCCATGAACGAAGCAGCCGATCCCATCATGCTTTCCGCCCTCCAGCACTGGAGCTATTGCCCGCGCCAGTGCGCGCTGATTCATGTCGAGCAGGCATTCGATGAGAATGTTTTCACCATGCGCGGCAACGCGGCGCATGAGCGGGTGGATGATCCGGGGTTTGAAACTTTCGAGGGTGTGCGTGCCGAGCGTGCATTGCCGGTGTGGTCAGAGCGGCTGGGGCTGATCGGCAAATGCGATGTGGTGGAGTTTCATCCCGATGGGCGCATCTATCCGGTGGAATACAAACATGGCAAGAAGCGCGAAAAAATCCATGATGATCTCCAACTCGGTGCGCAAGCAATGTGTCTGGAAGAAATGACCGGCAAGACCATCACACATGGCGCGATTTACCACCACGGTTCACGGCGCAGGCGCGAGGTGGCGGTTACGCAGGAGCTGCGCGACAAGGTGGAAGAGACCGTGAACGCCATTCGCGCCATGATGGATTCCGGCAAGCTGCCACCTCCGGCCAATGACGCGCGCTGCAAGGAGTGTTCGCTGAATGAAATCTGCCAGCCCGATGCGCTGGCGGAACGGCACAGGTTGAAGTCTTTGCGCGCGGAGTTATTTAATGTGGTGGAGTGAGATATTGCGCCATGCCGCAAGTGGCAATAAAAAGTCTTTCGACTTGTATCATTTCTTCTTGCGTCAAAGTGGCCAGTGCGGCATTCCCGAAGCGATTCCGATCCAGCGCACGCGCCTGTTCCGGCATAACGTAACACGATTTAAGCAAGCGACCGCGAGGCGCGATTTTAAGACGCAACCCCGACAAATTTTTGTACAATTTGCTGGTCAACGGTATGCACAACACCGGACTCATTCCGGTAACAAGCAAAGCATCGTTGAGCAGAATCAGCACTGGCCGTACTTTTCCAGCTTCTGCGCCCGTGTTTGGGTTGAGCCTTGCCAGCCAAATTTCGCCGCGCCGCATTATTTCCACCACTGTTCAGGTTCTGGATCACCCGGCTTACGCCCTTCTGCAATATCAAGTGCCTCACTATCCGCAAACGCAAATTCTTCGGCGATGGCCATACTTTCTGCGCGGGCTTCGGCATTGGTGGCTAAAAATCTGGCGGCCTCAACCATTCCGGTCAGCAGTTGTTCGCGCTCGTGCTCGCGCAAGAATTTCTCCAACGCCACCCGTGCCAACGCAGAGCGGTTCTGGTGGGTTTGCGCCGCCAACGCAGTTAATTGCCGATCTAAATTGTCCGGCAAGCGTAAATTGAGTGTTCCCATGATGGACCTTTCGTAAATAATTTTGATGCACTAAATGTAACACAAAATGCGCACAATTCAAAACACACTTTATGTGATGACCCAGAACGCCTACCTCCATCTGGAGAACGACACGCTGCGGGTGGATGTTGAACACGAGAAAAAATTGCAGGTGCCGCTGCATCATCTGGGCAGCGTGGTGTGTCTGGGCAACATTATGCTTTCGCCTGCGTTGATGCATCGCTGTGCGGATGACGGCATCAGCCTGGTGTTGCTGAATAACCAAGGGCGATTCAAGGCTCGCCTGGAAGGCCCGGTTTCCGGCAATATCCTGCTGCGGCAGACGCAGCACCGCTTGGCATTGGATGAAAAATTTGCGCTGGGCATTGCTCATAGTGCGATTGCAGGGAAGTTGCGCAATGGACGCCAAGTCTTGCTGCGCGGCGCGCGCGAAGCAGGTGATGAGGAAGATAGCAGCGCACTTACAGCCGCCGCAGAAATGCTTTCTAACTCGTTGCGCAATCTGCCGCACGCCCCCGATCTGGACGTGGTGCGCGGTATTGAGGGCGATGCTGCAAAAAATTATTTCGCCGCGTTGCCGCTGTTGGTCAGGCGTGAGGCACGCGACAAGTTCACGATGGATGGGCGCACTCGGCGACCGCCACGCGACCGATTCAATGCGCTACTTTCGTTTCTTTATTCCATGCTAATGAACGACTGCCGTTCCGCGCTGGAGGCCGTCGGCCTCGATCCCCAGCTTGGTTTTCTGCATACCGTTCGCCCCGGTCGCGCCGCACTCGCGCTGGATTTGATGGAGGAATTTCGCGCTATCTTCGCTGACCGCTTGGCACTCACCCTGATTAACCGGGGGCAGATCGGTCCCAACGATTTTGCCGAACGTGAAGGCGGCGCGGTGCTGCTCGAAGGCGATGCGCGCCGCACCGTGGTAATTGCATATCAGGAGCGCAAGCAGGAAGAAGTAATGCACCCGTTGCTAGAAACCAAAGTTCCGATAGGCCTGCTGCCGCTATTGCAAGCGCGCTTCATGGCGCGCACCCTGCGCGGTGAAATGGAAGGCTATCTCCCGTTTCTTTACCGTTAAATGCCATGCTAATTATTATCACTTACGATGTATCCACCGTAACCGCAGCCGGGCGCAAACGGCTGCGCCGTGTCGCGAAAGTTTGCGAAAGCACCGGACAACGCGTACAAAATTCAGTGTTTGAGTGCAAGGTCGATCAGATGCAACTTGAAGAATTAGAGCGGCGACTGCTTGATGAGATAGACAAAAAAGAAGACAGTCTGCGCTTGTACCGCTTGACCGAGCCAGTGGAGTTGCACATCAAGGAATATGGAAATTTCCAAGCAGTTGATTTCGAAGGAGCGCTGGTAATATGATGCACCCTCCGGGTACGAGAACCTCTTCGAGGCGCGAACTAGTAGCGACGACAAAAATGCGGCAGGTTCGCGTTGTGGCTAATATATTGGCAAAGCATGATTTATTGCCTTCGTTGTTTGATTGTGTGGTCACTCCGAAGCAAAGAAACCGAGGGATCGCGCAAAGTGCGTTTATCAGCGTTGAAAGTCATAACGTTGTGAGCGGACTGTAGCGCCCGCGCCTCGGCGCGGGCGAGGATTGAAACCTATTACTT
>JANLID010000009.1 GCA_024654105.1 Gallionella sp.
TGATACGCTAACATTTTCGGGTGTCATTTGTAATCTTGCGCAACCTTTTACATTGAAGAGCTTAAGCGGAACAAGATCAACTTATTTCTACCTCATTCCCGGAAATGGTACCGGGATGTTCGGGAGTTACACTAATGCAACGATAATATCCGCCAGGTGTGATGCTAAAGGCATGGGAGATTACACAATCAGCCGTGGAAATGATGGCGCGCTTCTGGTTTATTTGAAAGGTTCTGTCACTGTGACATGCTTAAACACGGGCGACTTTAGCAGCGTAGAAGCTTATGACCTTACGCTAATTCCAACCGTAGCTGCGTGCCCATAGATAATCTTAATATCTCATGCCAATCTGCTACGGATATCATGAACGGATAAGGACAGCGATCATTTATTGCTTGTTTTAGCCATGGATGAGAGAAAAACGCATATGCAGAGCAAGCATGTTTTCTAGCAGCTGGGTGGAGTCATTGCATGACGAATGAGCGCGAAATGCCGCGCAGTTGCGATATTTTTTGCAATGTCATCGACAACTATGGCGACATCGGCGTGTGCTGGCGGCTGGCGCGGCTACTGACGCATGAGCACGGCCTTGCCGTCAGGCTGTGGGGGGACGATCTGGGCAGTCTGGCCAGGCTGTGCCATGAGGCGGATGCGGCGCGGGACATCCAGCGTTGCAGGGGCGTGGAAGTGCGGCGCTGGGTCAAACCGTTTGTCGAAGCGCAACCTGCCGAGCTGGTGATCGAAGCGTTCGCCTGCAAGTTGCCGCAAAGCTATATCGAAGCGATGGCCGCACAGCAGCGATCCGTCTGGATCAACCTCGAATATCTGAGCGCCGAAGATTGGGTGGCTGGCTGCCACAAACTGCCTTCGCCGCACCCGAGTCTGCCGCTTACCAAATACTTTTTCTTTCCCGGCTTTACACGGCAGACCGGCGGCTTGCTGCTGGAGCGCGACCTGTTCGCGCGGCGCGATGCGTTCCAGAATGATGCCGCACAGCAGTGGGCATTCTGGCAATCGTTCGGCATGGAAATGCCGTGCGCGGAGACGCTGAAAATCTCGCTGTTCGGCTACGAAAATGATGCTCTGGCCGGCTTGTTCGATGCCTGGGCAAACGGCGCGCAGCCGGTGCTGTGCCTCGTGCCGGAAGGACGTATCCTGCCGCAAGCCGGGCAGTATTTCGGCGATGCCGCGCCACGCGCGGGCAACAGCTACACACGCGGCAGCCTGCAGGTGCGCGTGCTGCCGTTCGTCGAGCAGGAGGGCTACGACGAACTATTGTGGGCGTGCGATGTCAATTTCGTCCGTGGCGAAGACTCCTGCGTCCGCGCGCAATGGGCGGCCAAGCCATTCGTGTGGCAGATTTACCCGCAGCACGATGCGGTGCACTGGCAAAAACTGCAAGCCTTTCTGAACCGGTACAGCGCGCCGCTCGATGCAGCGGCAGAACAGGCGGTGCAAGGCCTGTGGCGGGCATGGAACAGCGGTCGTGGAGCAGGACAGGCATGGCCGGCTTTCGCCGCTGTCCGTGGCAAGTTGGACTCCTGCGCTCAAGGCTGGGCGCAGGAATTGGCAGAAAACAATCTGGCGTTGAATTTGCTGGATTTTTACAAAAAAATCGGTACAATGCGCGCCTTCAAAATTGAGGGGCAGCAAACATGAAAACAGCACAAGAAGTACGCGCAGGTAACGTCATTATGGTCGGCGCAGAGCCGATGGTCGTGCTGAAGGCAGAATACAGCCGCTCCGGCCGCAACGGTTCGGTAGTCAAGATGAAGATGAAAAATCTGTTGACCGAAGCCGCCAAGGAGACTGTGTATAGCGCCGATGACAAATTTGACCAGATCATCCTGGATCGCAAGGAAGTGACTTATTCCTACTTCGCCGATCCGATGTATGTGTTCATGGACGGTGAATACAACCAGTATGAGATCGAAGCAGAAAGCATGGGCGACGCGATCAATTACATCGAAGACGCGATGCCGTGCGAAGTGGTGTTCTACAACGACAAGGCAATTTCGGTCGAATTGCCCAACACCATCGTGCGCGAAGTCGTGTACACCGAGCCTGCTGTGCGCGGCGACACTTCCGGCAAGGTGATGAAGCCCGCCAAGATCAATACCGGTTTCGAACTGCCCGTTGCCGCGTTCATCGAGATCGGCGACAAAATCGAAATCGATACCCGCACCAACGAATTCAAGAAGCGCGCGTAATTACCATCCAGTTCAACAAAAATGGGGATGCAAATAGCATCCCCATTTTTGTTAATGATCTGTCAATTACTCGATCTTGACTTTTTCCCGCAGGTCGGCAATGACCTTCTGGATGGATTGCTGTTGCAGGCGTTGCTGCAGTTGCGGTTTGATTTCTTCAAACGATGGCGCTTTCATGTCGCGAATATCGTCCAGCTTGATGACGTGCCAACCGAATTGCGATTTCACCGGTTCCTTGGTGTATTCGCCCTTTTTCAGGTTAAGCATCGCATTGGCAAATTCCGGGACAAAATTGCCCGGCACATTCCATCCCAATAAACCACCCTGCGCCGCAGAGCCCATATCCTTGGATTTTTCAGCAAGTTTCTCGAATTTACCCTTCTTGCCCAGTTGTGCAATGATGTCTTTGGCTTCGGCCTCGGTTTCGACCAGAACGTGCCTGGCGTTGTATTCCTTGTTGCCAAGTTTAACTTTCAGCTTATCGTATTCCTGCTTGAGTTGATCTTCACTGATCGGGTGGCTTTTGGCGTAGTTTTGTACGAAAGCACCAGCCAGCACTTGCTGCCTGGTCAGTTCGACTTGCTGCACCACATCCGGATTCTTGTCCAAGCCAAGTTTTGCCGCTTCCTGCACCAGCACTTCCATATTAATCATGTCCTCGCGGATTGCCTTGCGCAACTCCGGGCTGTCCGCCTGGCCTTGCGCAGTGGCAGCCTTGACGCGCATGTCGATGCGCGCCTGCGGAATGGAAACGCCGTTCACCATTGCAGCGGATTTCTCTTCGGCAAACGCCGGGTTAATCGCCAGTGCGCCCAAAATTGCCAATGCTGCAAATTTTCCTGATTTCAACATGCTGATCCTCTTTAAAGTAAGTTAAGTAAGTTAATAAATTTCATCCGGCGTATGCGCCTGAATATTGAGCGCGTGAATATCGCGCTTCATCATTTCTCCCAGCGCGGAATATATCATACGGTGGCGCCCCATTCTATTCTTCCCGATGAACTGCATCGAGGTGATGCGCAGCACATAATGCCCACCACCACCGCGCGCGCCCAGATGCCCGGCATGCTGATGGCTTTCGTCGATAATTTCGAGCAAAACGGGCTCCAGCACGGCGAGGCGGGCACGCATGTTTTCCACACGATTCACGCGGGCAACACCTTCCGGAACGGCTGTACGGTAAGCTGCGCAAATACCCCGGCGGTTGCATAGGGATCGGCATCTGCCCACTCCTGCGCGGATTGCAACGAGGCGAATTCGGCAACGATCAGGCTGCCGGTGAAGCCAACCGCACCCGGATCGACGGCATCCACTGCAGGGAAAGGGCCTGCCAGCAACAGCCGCCCCTCATTCTGCAACGCCTGCAAGCGCGCCAGGTGATCCGGGCGCGCCGCCATGCGTTTGTCCAGACTGTCTGGAGTGTCACGTCCGATGATTGCATATAACATCAAAAGCACCTATACGATTGCCTCCTCTCCCGCAGGGATTGAAGATAGCCTTTCTCGTTCGCCTCCTCGCCCGCTTGCGGGAGAGGATTGAGGAGAGGGTATTGGGAGAGGATTGAGGAGAGGGCAAACATCAGTTTGATTCCTTCTTTTCGTCCACATATTTCGCCAGCCACGCGCTTTGCGCCATAATGAATACCAGCATCAAACCGGTAAAGCCGAACAGTTTGAAGTTTACCCAGGCATCTTCAGAGAAGTTGAACGCCACATACAGGTTGATGACGCCGAGCAACGCAAAAAACAGGCTCCACATCAGATTGACGCGATGCCAGATATGCAGCGGCAAGGCGATCTTCTCATTCAGTAACGTGCGCATCAGATTCTTGTTGAAGAATATATTCGAGAACAGCAGAATGACCGAAAAGAGCCAGTACAACACGGTAGGTTTCAGCTTGATAAAGGTCGCATCGTGCAACATCAGCGTGGCGCCGCCGAACACGGCGATGATAACAAAAGTCACCCACAGCATCACATCGACCTTGCCATGCCGCCATTTTGTCCAGACGATCTGCACGACAGTCGCCGCAATGGCCACCGTTGTAGCGACATAGATGCCAAATACCTTGTAGGCGATGAAGAACAGGATGATGGGAAACAAGTCGAACAGTAATTTCATGATGGAGGATGGTTAGTTGCGATCCAGCGCAAGCGCGGTCGAGTTGATGCAGAAGCGTAACCCGGTGGGCGGCGGGCCGTCCGGAAAAATATGCCCGAGGTGAGCGCCGCATTGCTTGCAGAGCACCTCCACGCGTTGCATGCCATGGCTGGTGCCGGCGCGTGACATGACATTCTCAGGTTTGTACGGCTGCCGGAAACTCGGCCAGCCGGAGCCGGAATCGAATTTGGCATCGGAGTCGAACAACGCATTGCCGCAACACACGCAGCGGTAAATACCCGCGTCATGGCAATCCCAATATGCGCCGCTGAACGCCGGTTCGATGCCGCACTGGCGGCATACCTGGTATTGCTCCGGCGTGAGTTCCTCATGCCATTCGGCATCGGTTTTTTCGATTGTGTCCATGTTTCCAAAATATGCGTAAGGGCACGGCGCGCCGTGCCCTTTTACAATACCTCGCCGGCATAATCCGCCAGCCGCGACCGTTCGCCGCGCATCAGCGTGACGTGACCGCCATGTTCCCAGCCCTTGAAACGGTCCACTACGTAGGTCAGGCCGGAGCTGCCCTCGGTGAGATAAGGCGTGTCGATCTGCGCGATGTTGCCCATACACACCACTTTGGTACCAGGTCCGGCGCGCGTCACCAGCGTCTTCATCTGTTTGGGCGTGAGGTTTTGCGCCTCATCGATAATGAGATATTTGTTGAGAAAGGTGCGCCCGCGCATGAAGTTGAGCGATTTTACCTTGATGCGTGAACGGATCAAATCACGCGTCGCGGCGCGTCCCCAATCGCCGCCATCATCGTCCGGCTTGTTCAGCACATCAAGATTGTCTTCCAGCGCACCCATCCATGGCGTCATCTTTTCTTCTTCGGTGCCCGGCAGAAAACCAATGTCTTCGCCTACCGGAACCGTCACGCGGGTGAGGATGATTTCCGAATACAGCTTGGATTCCAGCGTTTGCCATAATCCGGCCGCCAGCGTCAGCAGCGTTTTTCCGGTACCCGCCTGCCCCAACAGGGTAACAAAATCAATTTCCGGGTCCATCAGCAGATTGAGTACAAAACTCTGCTCGCGATTGCGCGCGGTGATACCCCATACGTTGTTTTTGCTGTGCGTGTAATCGGTCAATGTGCGCAGCAGCGCAGTCTTTTCATTCTGCTCCAGCACCACGGCATAAAACGGCGTGCCGTTTTCCTGATACACAAATTGATTGACAAAAAACGCCGCGCACAGCGGGCCACGTATCTGGTAATAGGTGTGGCCTTCCTTCTGCCACGACTTCATGTCCTTGTCGTGCCTGTCCCAGAAATCGTCCGGCAATGGCAGCACGCCGGTGTAGAGCAGGTCGGTGTCTTCCAGCACCTTGTCGTTAAAGTAATCCTGCGCTTCCAGCCCCAGCGCACGCGCCTTGATGCGCATGTTAATGTCTTTGCTGACCAGAATAACCGTACGGCCGGGATGCTGCTGCTGCATGCCGATGACCACGCCGAGGATCGCATTGTCCGCCTTGCCCAGCTCCAGATGCTGCGGCAACTCGTGCTTGATGAAGCTGGTTTGCAGGAACAACCGCCCGGTGCAGCCCTTGTGAGTGGCGGATTCCAGCGCGATACCTTGCTCCATTCTGTGTGGTGCGTCGCTGACAATCTCATCCAGAAAGCGGCTGGCCTGACGCGCATTGCGCGCCACTTCGGTCATGCCCTTTTTTTTGTTATCCAACTCCTCCAGCACGAACATCGGCAGGCAAATATCATGTTCCTCAAAACGAAACAGGCTGGTCGGATCATGCAATAGTACATTGGTATCCAGCA
This sequence comes from Gallionella sp., assembly GCA_024654105.1. Classification (GTDB taxonomy): domain Bacteria; phylum Pseudomonadota; class Gammaproteobacteria; order Burkholderiales; family Gallionellaceae; genus Gallionella. The sequence continues at coordinate 6,142 of JANLID010000009.1, forward strand.
CGAACAACTTGGTATCTGTTCCCTTTGCCGCTTTCTTGCGTGGGGGCATAACGTTCCTTTAATTGAGAGAGTTGATGAAATCCAGCACTTCCTGCGCGTGCCTGTCCGCCTTGACGCCGCGCCATTCCCGGCGCAGGTCGCCATCTTTGTCAAAGGCAAAAGTGCTGCGCTCGATGCCGCGTACCTGCTTGCCATACATATTCTTCATTTTGATCACGCCGAACAGATTGCATACCTTTTCATCGGCATCGGAAAGCAACGCGAACGGCAAGGAGAATTTGTCCTTGAAGTTTTCATGCGACTTGATGCTGTCGCGCGAAATGCCCGCCACGGTACAGTTTGCATTTTGAAATTCCGCATACAGATCGCGAAATTGCTGCGCCTCGGTGGCACAACCCTGCGTATTATCCTTGGGGTAAAAGTAAATGACCAGATGCTTGCCGCGCGCGCCGGATAAAGTGAAGGTCTGACCGTCGGTGGCGGGCAAGGAGAAATCAATGATGTTGTTTTCGGGCATAAAGGCATTCGGTTAACGGCCGCCATTCTTGTCAAAAAACACGGCAAAGGCAAGCATCAAATAGCCTATCCTATTTATTATTGACAGTTTAGGGCGAAAAAACCTACATTCACCCTATTCCCGATTTTTCTTTTGCGCTTCCACCACTGTTATCGAGGAGACACTTAATGTCCAACATCCAATCCGTATTGCATGAAACCCGTGTGTTCAACCCTTCCGATGAATTTGTCAGTCAGGCCAATATCTCCGGTATGGAAAGTTATCAAGCCTTGTGCCAGGCGGCGGAACAGGATTATGCAGGTTATTGGGCCAAGCTGGCGCGCGAAACCATACAATGGAAGAAACCTTTTACCAAGACACTGGACGAGAGCAACGCCCCGTTTTTCAAGTGGTTTGAAGATGGCGAACTGAATGTTTCTTACAACTGCCTGGACAAGCATCTCGCCAATCAGCCGGAAAAAATCGCGATCATTTTCGAAGCCGACGACGGCGCGGTGACGAAGATCAATTACCGTGATTTGCACGTGCGCGTCTGCCAGTTTGCCAACGGCCTGAAATCACGCGGCATTAAAAAGGGCGAGCGCGTCATCATCTACATGCCGATGAGCATTGAAGCCGTGATCGCGATGCAATCCTGCGCGCGCATCGGCGCAATCCATTCGGTGGTATTTGCCGGATTTTCCTCCAAGAGCCTGCACGAGCGCATTACCGATGCCCAGGCATGTGCGGTAATTACTGCCGATGCGCAAATGCGCGGCGGCAAGGTGATGCCGCTGAAACCGGCGGTGGACGAGGCGCTGGCGATGGGCGATTGCACGGCGGTGCACAGCGTCATCGTCTATCGGCGCGCCGCCTGCGAAACTGCGTGGAACGCGCGGCACGATGTCTGGTGGCATGATCTGTTGGCGGGGCAGGGCATGACTTGCGAGCCGGAATGGGTCGGCGCGGAACACCCGCTGTTCATCCTCTACACCTCCGGCTCCACCGGCAAGCCCAAGGGCGTGCAGCATTCCAGCGGCGGCTACCTGCTCGTGACGATGCTGTCGATGCAATGGGTGTTCGATTACAAGCCCGCCGATGTTTTCTGGTGCACAGCCGACGTCGGCTGGGTCACCGGCCACAGCTATGTTGCCTACGGTCCGCTGGCGATGGGCGCGACGCAGGTAGTATTCGAGAGTGTGCCGACCTGGCCCGATGCCGGGCGCTTCTGGAAGATGATCCAGGATCACCGGGTGACGACTTTCTATACCGCGCCGACGGCGATCCGTTCCCTCATCAAGCTGGGCGGCGATTTGCCGAAGAAATATGATCTGTCGAGCCTGCGCCTGCTCGGCTCGGTCGGCGAGCCGATCAATCCCGAAGCATGGATGTGGTATTACACCGAGGTCGGCCGCTCGCGCTGCCCGATCGTGGATACC
>JANLID010000041.1 GCA_024654105.1 Gallionella sp.
CATCCGCTTGTTGCTTGGCGGGGCTTGATGTCACGATAGCGCGGGCGCTTGACGGATAATCATGGAAAGTTTGAAAAGGGAGCGTCATGAAAATTCTGTTGGTGGATGATCACGCATTGTTCCGCGAAGGGATGCGCCATGTGCTGCAGCGGTTGCCGGAAGAGGTAGAGATACTGGAGGCGGGGAATTTCCCGGACAGCCTGAGAATCGCCGCGCAACATCCTGATCTGGATCTGGCGCTGCTGGATCTGAATATGCCGGGCAGTGAAGGGCCGATTTCCATCCGGTTTTTTCATCGGCATTATCCGCATATTCCGGTGGTGGTGGTCTCGGGTGAAGAGGGTCGCGGTTATATGGAAAAAGTGATGAACTATGGTGCGATGGGCTTCGTGTGCAAGAGTTCGACGGCCGCCGTGATGCTGAGCGCGCTGAGCCTGGTGCTTTCCGGCGGCGTGTATATCCCGCCGGAGATGTTGCGCCAGCATAGTGTGATGACAGAAGAAAAGCCGGAGATAATTGACCGGCGCAGCTTGCGTACCAACGAGTATGGCCTGACCATCCGCCAGATGGAAGTATTGAGATATATGGCGGCAGGAATGTCCAACAAGGAAATCGCCGATGCGGTTCACCTTGCCGAAGGGACCGTCAAGATTCATGTGGCGGCGGTCTATCAAACATTGCGCGTGAGCAACCGCATGGAAGCAGTGCGCGCGGCCGAGAAGCTCGGGCTGCTCGGTACCTCTACTCATGGCTGAAACGGATAACGCCCTGCCCGGCGGCAAATTGCTCGGCTTGCTGCGCGAGTCGCGCTGGTTGCTGCTGACTGCCTGCGCGCTTTATTTTACCGTGGCCTTGTATGGCTATGATTTCGCCGATCCGGCTTGGTCGCACAGCGCCAGCGGCGCGCTGACCAGCAATCCCGGCGGGAGACTGGGGGCATATCTCTCCGATGTGCTGTTTTATCTGTTTGGATTCTCCGCGTGGTGGTGGGTGCTGTTCATGCTGCAACGCGTATGGGCGGGATACCACGATCTGCGTCCCGGCAGCATCTTCGACAAGCGGGCATGGTGGATATCGGCCGCGGGATTTGCGGTGTTGCTGCTGGCCAGCAGCGCACTTGAGACGATGCGCCTGTATACGCTGAAAGTTGTGCTGCCATTGGCGTCCGGCGGAATGTTCGGTGCGCTGATCGGCGATGTATTGACGCAGTTGCTCGGCTTTACCGGCGCGACGCTGCTATTGCTGGCGCTGATTGCCGCCAGCTTCAGTGTATTCAGCGGATTGTCCTGGCTGCGTTTTATGGACTGGCTGGGCGCGCTGCTGGAAGACGCTTACCAATGGGCGCGATTGGCTTGGCAGACGCGGCAGGATCGGCGCATCGGTGCACAGGCGATGAGTGAGCGTGACGCTATCGTTGAAGAAGAAAAGAAGCGCGTCGAGGAACATCAGCCGATTCACATCGAAATGCCGGTAATCGAGGTGGTTAGATCGGCGCGCGCAAGTGCAGAAAAGCAGGTCCCGTTGTTTGCCGATATGCCGGATTCGCCGCTACCGCCGTTGCATTTGCTCGATCCGGCAACGCAGCAGGTTGAAGCGGTGTCCGCCGATACGCTCGAATTTACCTCGCGCCTGATCGAGCGTAAACTGAAGGATTTTGGCGTGGAAGTGAAGGTCGTTGCCGCCTATCCCGGTCCGGTGATCACTCGCTATGAAATCGAGCCGGCGGTCGGCGTGAAGGGCAGCCAGATCACCAACCTGGTGAAAGACCTGGCGCGTGCGCTCTCCGTGGTGAGCATTCGGTTAGTGGAGACCATCCCGGGCAAGGCTTACATGGCGCTGGAGCTGCCCAACCCGAAACGTCAGATCGTGCACCTGTCGGAGATACTCGGCTCTAAGGTTTATGCCGACATGGGCTCCGCGCTGACCATCGCGATGGGCAAGGATATTTCCGGCAAGCCGGTAGTGGCCGATCTTGCCAGAATGCCGCACGTGCTGGTGGCGGGTACCACCGGCTCCGGCAAATCGGTGGCGATCAACGCGATGATCCTGAGCCTGCTGTACAAGGCCACGCCGCAGCAAGTGCGCCTGCTGCTGGTCGATCCGAAGATGCTGGAGCTATCCGTTTATGAAGGCATCCCGCACCTGCTCTGCCCGGTGGTCACCGACATGCGTCAGGCCGCATCGGGACTCAACTGGTGCGTGCAGGAAATGGACCGGCGCTACCGGCTGATGTCCGCGCTGGGGGTGCGCAACATTGCCGGTTATAACCAGAAGCTGCGCGAGGCAATCAAGGCCGGGGAGCCGCTGATCAACCCGTTCACACTGACGCCGGAGAACCCGGAGGCGCTCGAAGATTTGCCGCTGATCGTGGTGTTCATCGACGAGCTCGCCGACCTGATGATGGTAGTGGGCAAGAAGATCGAGGAACTGATTGCGCGCCTCGCGCAGAAGGCGCGCGCCTCCGGCATCCATCTGGTGCTCGCCACGCAGCGCCCCTCGGTGGACGTGATCACCGGCCTGATCAAGGCCAATGTGCCGACGCGCGTGGCGTTCCAGGTGTCGAGCAAGATCGATTCGCGCACGATTCTGGATCAAATGGGCGCGGAAGCCTTGCTCGGTCAGGGCGACATGCTGTATCTGCCGCCCGGCACCGGCTATCCGCAGCGCGTGCATGGCGCGTTCGTGTCCGACCAGGAGGTGCATCGCGTCGCCGAATACCTGAAAGCGCTTGGCGAGCCGCAGTACATCGACGGCGTGCTGAATTCGCTGGAAGAAGCGGAGGAGGGCGGCAGCGAGGATGGCGCAAGTCTGGACGCGGAAGCCGACCCGCTATATGACCAGGCGGTGGAGATTGTCGTCAAGAACCGCCGCGCCTCGATCTCGCTGGTGCAGCGCCATCTGCGCATCGGCTACAACCGCGCTGCACGGCTGGTCGAACAGATGGAAGCCGCAGGCATCGTCTCGGCGATGCAGAGCAACGGCAATCGCGAGGTGCTTGCTCCAAACCGGGAAGTGTGAAGGGAGAAGGGAGAAGGGTATACATGCGCAGGTTTTACCCTTCTCCCTTCCCTCTTCTCCCTTTACCAAGTCGGGTATAAAGAATGTTAAAAAAACTTTTTATTGGCTTTTCGATTTTCATGTGTGCGGCCGCCGCCCACGCCGGCGGCATCGGCAAGCTGAAGCAATTCATCGCCGCGACACAGTCAGCGCAGGCCGATTTCACACAAGTGGTGCTGGACCAGAATGGCAAACGCATCCAGAGTGCATCCGGCATCATGCAGTTTGAGCGCCCCGGGAAATTTCGCTGGACTTACCAGAAGCCCTATGAGCAGTTTATTGTCGGCGATGGTGTGAAATTCTGGCTGTATGACGTGGACCTGAACCAGGTGACGGTCAGGAAACTGGATGCAGCACTGGGCGGCAGCCCCGCCGCGCTGCTCTCCGGCAGCAACGAAATCGAGCGCGGTTTTACGCTCAAGGAAAGCGGCAGCCAGGACGGCCTGGACTGGCTGCAGGCCATCTCCAAAACGCAGGATAGCGGCTTTGAAAATATCCTCATGGCGTTCAACGCACAGGCCGAATTGGTCATCATGGAGTTGAATGACGCGTTCGGGCACAAGACTGTGCTGCGCTTCTCCGCGATGCAACGCAACCCGAAATTTCCGGTACAGCAGTTCCAGTTCACACCGCCCGAGGGCGCGGATGTGCTGAGCGAATGATGGGTTGCCGGAGTGCCGATATTAGGAGCGCCGACGTCCCCGCCTGCAAATATCAACTAAGCCGAGGGGGACGTCGGCGTTCCCCCCACTCATG